>JAFCZZ010000312.1 GCA_019314085.1 Deltaproteobacteria bacterium
GGTCCCATCCGTTTGACTATCGATCGTATACCGAGGATCTGCTGGATCGGGATTCCTTCGGGGCAGGGTTGACAGTAGTCGCAGAGGCGGCAGAACTGCTGGGCAAACTCGCCTTGAATCGCCCTGATCTCTTCCCGTTCCTTCCGGTCAAGCGTCAGGTCATCCACAAAGACCCCCCAGTTTTCATCGAACAACTCTTTTGTCTCGACGCCGGGGATGACGACCGTCCCTTCAGGGGCCAGGGCATATTTGAGGGCCAGACGGGAATTGTCGATGACGCCACCGGAAAAGGCCTTCATAACGATGACGCCGATATTACTGGCGAGGGCTCGGGGAATCACCTTTTCTTCCGCCTTTGGCTCAAGGAAGCTGTAGCAGACCATGATGGTCTCGAAGAGACCGTCGTCGATGACGTGATTCAGGACATCCAGGCTGTGGCTGGTAATTCCGATGTGCTCAATCAGCCCTTCGTCGCGAGCCTTGAGCAGCCCTTCCAGTGCACCCCCCTTTGATGTGATTTTCTTGTAGGTATCGAAGTCCCTGATAAAATGGCATTGGTACAGTTCGATCTTTTCCCGCTGGAGTTCTTTGAGGCTTATCTCGACATCTCTCCTCACCTTGTCGGCGCTGTGCTGTTGGGACTTGGTGGCGAGAACGACATCCTTCCCGGTCTCCCGAAGGGCGATACCGATTCTGGTTTCACTCGTCGTGTAGGCGCGGGAGGTGTCGATAAAATCGACGCCCCTGTCGATCGCATGAATGACGGTCTCTACGGCCTCTCTTTCTGAGACGCGTTGAATCGGAATGCCGCCGAATCCGAGGCGCGTAACCTTGATTCCCGTTTTCCCGAGTGTTACCTGTCGTTTCATGGTTCTCTTCAGCAGCCTTTCTTCCGCCTCTCGGCGGATAGTATCACAGAAGATCGGTGAGTGCCTCGTGCATAGTTGAGAATCGAAAGATAAAACCTTGATCTAAAAGTCGTTTCGGGTATACCCGCTGTCCCTTCAGGATAACGTCCCCGAATGCTCCCAGTATCCATCGTATAAAAAAGGCGGGGGCGGGAGGCAGGAAGGTCGGTTTTCCCAGGGCCTTCCCGATCATCTGTGTCATCTCCCGGTTTCTGACGGGATGGGGGGCCGTGCAGTTGAGGGGGCCTTCCAGATCTTTGTGTTCAAGGACGAATTGAAATACATCGGCGAGGTCCTCTTCATGGATCCATGAAAACCACTGTTTGCCGCTTCCGAGCGGAGCTCCCATCCAGAAGTGAAAGGGCGGAACCATCTGCGCCAGGGCGCCCCCCTCCCTGCCCATCACGATGCCGAAGCGGCAGAGAACGACCCGCGCCCCATAATTTCTGGCCTCCAGGGCCGCCTCCTCCCAGTCGGAGGCGAGCGTCGCCAGAAAATCCGTTCCCGACGGATCCGTCTCTTCGAGGGTCTCGTCTTCGTGGAACCCGTAGTACCCCACGGCGGATGTGCTGATAAGGTGTGTCTCCTTCCCCGTACGCGGTGCTATGGCATCGACGAGGTGTCGGGTCGTCAGCAGCCTGCTCTCCCGCAGTGTCTCTTTGTACCCATCGGTCCACCTTTTGAAGATGGAGGCGCCGGCGAGGTTGATCACGGCGTCGTGATCCGCGACCCGATCCTGCCAAGCTCCCTCCCGTGTGGGGTCCCCCTCCAGAAATGATGCACCTTCGGGGAGGGTGTTCTCCTTCCTGATCGATCGCGTCAGGATCGTTACCTGGTGGCCGCTCCTGGTCAGTTTCCCCGTGAGCGTGCTTCCCACAAAACCCGAACCGCCGGTGACAAAGACCTTCATGATCCGCCTCCTTTATGGTTATGGCAGGGTGACTTTCAGGTGGTTTCAGCCGTACTGTCTGGAAACTCCGGTTTTTCCTTCGAGAGGAAGGCCGATATCCCATAAAAACATTCGCCTGTTGTGATCAGCGAAATGGCCTTCTCCATCTCCAATGCCAGCGCGTTCTCCAGGGAAGGGTTGCTGGTCGAGCGAATTACCTCGAGGGCCGAACGGACGGCGCGGGGCCCGTTACCGGCGATCATTCGAGCCACATCGATCGATTCGTCAAGCGCCTTTCCCGGCACACTCATGCGATTGATCAACCCACATGATAATGCCTCTTGAGCGGTAACCTCGCGGGCCGTCAGGATCATCTCCGCGGCACGTGCCGGACCGATCAATCGGGGAAGGGCAGCGGCTCCGCCCCAGTCAGGCATGAGTCCCAGGCGCACCTCGGAAAAGCAGATAACGGCATCAGGTTCCATGACACGCATGTCGCATCGAACGGCGAGTTCCGCCCCTCCGCCGTAGGCACTGCCGTTCATCGCCGCGATAATCGGTATTGGTAGATCAAACAACCTGTCGACTACGCTACGAATTCGCCGTATTAATTTCTCAACGGGGGCCCGATCATGGGTTTCAACCACCTCGACGAGACCTGCAACCTGGGGGTTGTCCACGTTGACGTCAAAACCGGCGCTGAACGACTCGTTGCCCGCACCCGTCAGTATCACAACACGGGGAATCTTCTGCTTCAACTGTGTGATAACCCCGTCGAATTCGTTCCACATGACCTCGTTAAAGGCGTTTCGTCTCTCCGGCCGTTCGAACCGTATGATCGCGATATGACCCAGATATCCCAGCGTAATCCCGTAATCATCCATTTCCGTATCAACCCCCGTCATCATGCCATCTTAGAGTGATCCGTCTAATTTATCGGCCACCGGTTCCTTGCAGGCCCTGCACCGTTGTGCCCCCCTGAAGAGGGGCTTGCCGCACGAAGGACAGTGATATCGTTCGCACTCCGACCGGGCCCATTCAACGCTCCCCTCCTCATCACCGTACTCAGCTACCTTCGCGCGCCAGAGAGGAATCGTTCTTTTCATTACCCGTACACCGGTTGCGAGGGAAAAATCCTGTATCATAGGGCAGGGCCATTCTTCGCATTGATGGCAGGAATAATACCCCTTCGCCCTTACACAGTCTCGTATCGTGCACATTGTGCAGACGCCGTAGAGCCTCTTCGGCGGATCCGACTGCATGCATCCCAGGCATTGTGTCTCTTCGGGTTTCGTTCCGTAGAGGTTCCCCATAACCGTCTTGAACTTCTCGTTTTTGTCTCTCGTCGCGATGTAGACACCGCAGGTGCCGCAGTACAGGCCGCACGGCGCCATCAGATCCCTGTTCCTGATTTCCTCTTCGTTCCATCCTTCCATCGGCAGGCCTCCTGGTCTGGGTAATAACCGTTGGCCCACTCCGAATCGGATATGAACACAAGGGTTACGCTGACGGTCCTGGTAACTATATGCGTATTGCTTTAAGTCCTTACCGTAAGGGGCTATTTCTTCCG
>JAFCZZ010000313.1 GCA_019314085.1 Deltaproteobacteria bacterium
GAACACCCCCATGTCGTTGCACCGGCCCATAGGCGTGTAGGCAACCTCATGCTCATTTGAAATCCCGTCGATGATGTACTGGCTAACCTTCCCGTAGGCTGTCGGAGGCCTGTGCACAGAAAGAGGCGGATCACTCCACCACATGATCCTCACATGCTACACCTCCGCAACCCGGAACCCCTTCCTCTCCGCATACTCGCGTAGAAGCCCGGCAACCTCCTCGAGGCTTCCACACCTCTCAAGCCTCTCAGAGAACTCCGGGTCTCTCAGCAGCTCCTCCAAGACTTCACGCTTGACAGCTATCAACATGCTGGGTCACCAATCCGCTTAAGTGTTTGAACACGGTTAAAACTCTGCTGGTGATTGGATGCCGAGGGTTCAGAGGATTGGAAACACCTTGTATGTAGCTATCCCTAAGGAGCTTGCAGAGACTCTAAGCCTGGAGGAGGGGGAGCTGCTCCAAGCTAGGATTGAGGAGGGGAGGCTTGTCTATGAGAGGCCTGTGCCTAAGGGCTCTGTGTGGAGGCTGGTTCCATGCCAAGGATGAGCGTCATAATCTCTACGTGTAGGCTAGAGGAGGAGTCGAACCTCCCAGTCTGGAAACGGGTGGTGAAGGGAGAGGAGGTAGGTGGGAGAAGCTTGGTTAGGGGTAGGTTTCAGTGGCTGCTGGAGGAGTGCGTCACACCGGACATGGAGAGCTTCCTCGAGCCAACGCTTAGAAGCCTAGAGCTCCAGAGCTTCAGGGACTTCGAGGTAATCATAGTCGACTGGCACGCCGAGAAGCGCCGCCACATAACTGAGAGGTACCAGGGGAAGCTCAGGATAAAGCATGTGAGGGATAAGCCCTCACCCTGGCATAGCTTGAAGCCTCCACCTGGCTGGGAGGCTAGGGCTGAGCCCGCCTTCCCAGCTGTCTGCAACGCAAGGAACTCCGGAGTCGTACTGGCTGAAGGAGAGCTGCTACTGTTCATGGATGATAACATCATCTTGGAGCCTGAGACGCTTGAGGCGTGCTGGGAGTGGTTTGAGAGGGGCTACGGTGTCAAGCTGATCAGGCATAGGTGGAACTACAGCGGGAGGCTTAGGCTGGAGCCGGATAGATGTCTGTGGGAGGCTGGCTGGCAGCCATACTCGTATAGAGGGGCTTGGAGCCACGGCTTCACAGTCAGCCTAGAGGACATGCTGAAGGTGAACGGCTTCGAAGAAGTGCTGTGCGACGGAACAGTAGGGGCTGAGGACATCGACCTCTCGAACAGGCTTCACAACCTGCTTGAGAAGCCCTCCGGCAAGCCTAGGATGGTTCTGGATAAAAGGGCTGTGGCCTGGGAGCTGGGGCACATCCACGTGCAGGAGTGGAGGCCCTGCGTCAGGTTGAACATCCTCCTCCTAGACATAGTTAGGGACTGGGAGAGGGACATACTGGCTAACACCAGGAAGCCTACAGGAGAGGAGCTCGAAGAGTACAAGAGGAGGATGCTGGAGAGAGGGGAGAAGCTACACCCCTACTGGAACCTCTTCCCAGTTGAGCCGTTCAGCTTGAGAGAGCTGAGAGACCGGTACTGGAGGGGTGAATACTCGTGGTGACTCCCGGATTGCACGAGAGGGTTGAGAAGCTGGTCGAGAAGTACTCCCGTGGAGGAGTCATAGTCAACCTGGGGTGCGAGGACTGGTGGCCCAAGCTGCCGGGATATACGGTCTACAACTGCGACGTAGACCCAGCTAAGAGCGGGGCGCCGAACTTCACTTTATGCGATTTGAACCGGGAGCCCTACCCGTATCCAGACTGCTTCGCCGACGTTGTTTTATCTGTCGAGGTGATAGAGCACCTGGAGAACCCCTGGCTCCACATGCGGGAGGTAAAGCGGATACTCAAGCCTGGAGGAGTAGCGATAGTAACCACCCCCAACATACTGAGCCAGGAGTCTAGGAGGCTGTTCCTCGAGACAGGATTCTTCACGTGGTTTAAACCCGAGAACATAGACAGGGAGCCGTGGTGGTCAAGCCACATAAACCCGATACCCAGGTGGGAGCTGGAGCTGATCTGCAGGAGGGTAGGCTTAAAAATAGAGGAAATCGCCTACCATCCGGAAGATACCCAAATCAACCTGATAATGGTGGTTAGGAGGTAGGCTCCTCCCACCAGGTGAGCCTGAGGCTGATGTCCTGGCTGCTGGTCGACTTGTTTGTCACGGCTATCAGGATGTTGCTGCCAGGGTCTAGTATGGCTGCCCCGCTGAGCTCGCTTAACCCTCCCGTGGCGAACTGCTTGACTCCCCCGGGGTGCACCAAGGGCAGGTGGTGTATGCTCGGGGTGAAGCTGACGCTGCGGAGAACCTCAGCCTTCGATGCTATCCCGCTGCTCCTCCTGAGGTTGACTGCCTCCAGCTTGCTTCCACCGCTGTACTCGACGTCGAAGTAGACGTCCACATGGGCTTGAGCGTAGCTCGACACCTCAAAGGCGGCGAAGAAGACCCTCCTCCCCGCACCCGTTGGAACCCTGAGAAGCACGTTCACCTGCGCGTCACTAGCCACTCCTTCAAACCTGTACCCCGCAGTGAACTTGTAGCCCTCGAAGGCCTTAATCATCTGCCTCTGATCAACAACCGCCGCTCCATCCAGAAACTGGAGGAGAAGCCTCTCCACAACTCTACGGGAGGTATGGGCGAAACCCAAGGACAGCCAGCCTCAAAACCTGGAAAAAAAGATGGTAAGAAGGTTTAGGGCTACTCTGGAGGATTGTCGACAACGCCCCACCATGCGACTCCGAACTTGCTTCCGCCTGCGTCGGCGCTCTTGGGCTCGACTATCTGGATTACCCATGAGCCCTCGAGGATGTGTATGGGGCGCTTGATGTCCACTGGGCCGTGCACCACCTCTCCAGCTGCCTCGAGCATTATGTAGTCTACGACTCCCTCCGGTGCTGAGCCTACTTCTCCGCCTATGTTGGTCTGGGTTATCTTGAATACTGTTGTGCCGGTGTACTCGCTCCACACCCTGAGGAAGAGGAGCTTCAGCTGCTTTCCAGCTGTGACCTGTCCTCCCGTAACGGTGAGGTTGTCCTGGGTTAGGGTGCCCATCCAGGCGTCTCTCTTAACGCTGTAGGGGAGGTACTCTGTGACGTACTCCTTTCTGCCTAGGTCGTAGAGCTTCCTAGCGCTCTTCCTGTACCCCATCTCCGGCACACCTCTCCACCTCACGCCTCAGCTGGAGCTCTGACAGGCATCAGGGATAGAGGCCTGTGCGGTATGACTCTGCGGTACAGCTTGTCTAGGACCTCCTCGTAGCGTGGCTCCGCCGGGTAGAGCTCTCCGTCCTTCTCGTATCCCAGTAGCTCCAGCTCCAGCTTGTTGACCAGGAACCTGAT
>JAFCZZ010000030.1 GCA_019314085.1 Deltaproteobacteria bacterium
GCTGGCATCTCCGGTGGCGGTCATGGGCACCGGGGAGCCCACCTTCAGGCAGGTGGTCCTCGGTGTCGTGCTCGGCTCGGTGTTCGTCATCTCCGCGGGTCTGGCGGGGGAGGCGATTACGGCTTCGACGGTTCCCTCCCCGTCCCTGTTCATGATAGGGTTCGCCATCTCCGTGCTTGAGGAAGTCCTGTTCAGGGGGGTCATACTCCCGACCTCTGCGGAGAGGTTTGGTATTGTCATGGGGATAATAATAAGTGCTCTCTCCTTCGGTCTCGCCCACCTGCTGTTCGGCGGCGGGTGGTTCCTGTTCGGTCTCACCACGGTCTTCGGTCTCTTCGTGTCCTACGTTGTCTTAGCCACGGGTTCGCTCCTCCCGGCCATCTCCGCCCACGTCACCTACAACACGATAATGATGCTGTTATGGTTCGTATGAGATTTCTGTTGCCCGTAATTTTGATTCTCGCCGGTCTCTTCATGGTGAGCTACAGCTTTGTGGTGGCTCACGCCGTTGCAATCTGGGAGGTTCAGGAGGCGAAGAGCATCAGACCGGAGGCGGTGTCGGTCTCCACCCAGCTCCCCCCGGGCTTCGAGCAGTACGAGAGGCTTCCCGGGAGGATTTCGGTGGGCTTCGTGAAGCTGGTCAAGGACGGGCAGACAGCGACCGCTTGGAGGAGGGCGTTCGCCCGGTTTGACCTTCCTACAGGAGTTCGCATCGACAGTGCGGTTCTCACGTGGTCTTGGGGGCACCCCGGAGAGGTCACCTACCACACCCTCACCGCCGAGATGTACCGTGTCGCTCCGTGGGAGACCGCATCTTGGTCTGAGCACTTCGAGGAGCTTCTGGCTTCGAGGGAGTTCCGTCCGAGTGCGAGCGAGGAGAGGGTCGAGTCCCTCGATGTCACGGATCTCGTCGGCTCCCTCGTGGATGCCGGTGAGGACCTGTATCTCGGCTTCAAGGTGGTCGAGGAGTACCAGTTCACCTCCGATGTCTCCGAGACGATAAGCGTGAGGATGCGTCGATACGGCAGGTATCCGTCAATCAAGCTTGACATAAGCTACACCGAGTTTCACGAGGTTTACAACCTCACCCTCGAAGCCAGAAACATCGAGGGGGAGACCCTGCCCGGCGTGGTAACATCGAGGGGGAGACCCTGCCCGGCGTGGTCATGACGGTCGATAACGAGGAGCTGGTTACCCCTGCCACCCGGGTGCTTCCCGTTGGCGACCACGTGGTTTCTGCCCCTGAGTCGGTAGATGGACTCCCGTTCTCCCGCTGGTCGACCGGGGAGAGGGAGACGACTGCGGTGGTTCACCTCGACAGGGACACGCTCCTCGTGGCGACGTATGGAAGCGTTCCGTTCTATAAGAGATTCCTTCCCGAGGAAGCCAGAGGGACGGAAAACGTTTTTATGTTCTGGGGAGGATTAGTTTCCCTAATAGCGGCTTCTGAAAGAAAAAGCGGCGCGCTGGAGCGAAAGGAGGTCTCGGTGGAGGTCGACTCCTTCCCATAATTATTTGGTCGTGAACTATATTAAGTCGTGCTCTAAGTTTTTATGATGACTATATACCTCTTCAACTCCCTCATCACCCCCGTCAACTTCGATAAAGAGACCAAAGCTGAGTTCTCCGTCAGGAAGATTTCTCCAGAGGAGGCCAAACGGAAAATCGAGAAGGGCTACGTGTGCGTTGTTGGTCACGAGCCGACAGTCAGAGCAATGGAGAGCGTCATCGGGATGCCTCTGACGTGCGAGAGGAGATCCGTCTTTATGGAACCCGGCGATGAGGGCGTTCATCTGTTCCTGAAACAGCGACTTCCAGAGGGAATAACGATTTCCCGCGAGAAGATGGAGGAGATAGGGTATTGGCTTGTTCATTCAAGAAGAGAGCGTTAGCACGTGACGACTCCTCGCAGTAGTTTTTTGATGACCCTTGCTTTCTCGACGAGCTTGCCGCCATCCTCACGAAGGATTATCGTCCCAACGGAGTGTGCCAGCGGGCAGGAGGAGAACCAGTTCGTCACCCGGCATCCGCCCATACACACCTCCGCCTTTTCGCACGTCATGCACGGCTCTGGAATCGCTTTCGACCGGCTGAAGGCAAGTCCGTTCTCCTCGACAAACGAGGGGTCGTCCCCGATTTCCCCGAGGTAGTAGTCCGTTATCCACTGACACGGGGTGATTGTCCGGGTGGGCAGGAAACACCAGCGGCTCCTTCCAGCGGCACAATAGCCGTCCACGCCCAGATAGCAGAAGAACTGCGGGAGATCCACCCATGCGGCTTCGTATTTCGAGAGGAGGTCGAACAGCCACCTCATTTGGTCTCTTGAGAAGTGGGTTCCGATCAGCGGGTAGAAGTAGATGCCGTCGGCGTAGTTTTCCGAGAGCTTCAGCAGGTATTTGACCTTTCCGAGGTCGGTGGGCGAGATGCCCGACCTGAAGAGCACCGGGATGGACCTCTCTTTCAGCATTTTCGCGGCTCTTATGACCGCCTTGAACACTCCCTTCCCCCTTAGCTGGTCGTTGTATCTCTGGTTTCCCTCGATGGACAGGATCACCTGCCTCACCCTCTCAAGCTGTTTGATTTTCTTGGGGACGAGCACCCCGTTGGTCTGAACCGTTATGCTGGAGCCGGAGAAGATTTCGAGAGTGCGGTCGAAGAGCGGGTAGAGGAGGGGCTCTCCTCCCATAAGGTTAATCTTGGGAGGGCTGTAGAGGTCGGCGATAAGCTCTATGTCTCTCTCCGTGAGGGACAGCTTCCGCTCCTTTTCGCCGTACTCGCAGAACTTGCACCGGAGGTTGCAGTTCCACGTTGGAACAACGACAGCCTGTTTGAGCATTCAGAGGGATTTTTCCCGCAAACCCATAAAAACATTCACGTAGATTTCTTATCAGATGCGAAGATTTGGGAATCCATTGACCGAAGAGGAACGCAGGCGAAGACACGAGGAACTTCACCCCGGTACTCCGTTGCCCCCTCGGGGAACACGAGTGCTTCAGCAGTTTCCATTTGAAAACATAAAAAAAGTGGAAATTTTCGGTCCGAGTAGCATCAGGCTGGATTCCGAAGAGGTTTTCCTCGAACCCCTGTCGACTCTTGTCGTGAAGGGTGCAGAGGGGGGAGAGATAGTAATCGACAAAGGCGAGCTGGCGAGAGCAGATTTTAACGTGCGGGAGCTGGTGTGCCAGAAGACCGAAACACCGCTGGGGGATATCGTGACCTGCTCCTATCCGAGAGGAGGTGAGAAGGAATGAGAGTAGAGAATGTGGACACGATAATCTGGAGGAGGGACCTCTGGCACCTGACCTTCAGGAGCAAGGGCAAAGCTGTGGAGATACCCTTTATGGATGGCAAGCTCGTGCTCAAAGGACCGTTTGGCATCATAGTGGGTACGGACAAAACCGGGAGGTGGCTCGATTTCAGGGTGAGCCCCGGTCTCGTCACGTGCGAGTTCCGTCCCGATAGGAACGAGGTGGTGTGCGAGTGAGGGTCACCGGAAATTTCCTGCGTTTTCGCTCCGTGCCCGGGGAGGGAACGACGGTCGAGGTATCGGGAGCGTTCTACAAGGGCGTGTTTTCCTCGGAGAAGAACCCCGCATCCCTGATCCTCATAGAAACATCTGTACCGGATATCAGAATGGACGAGAAGGGGGGAGTCGAAGTCGTGCTGAGGCAGGCGAAAATCGTCTGTGACGTGGAGCCGAAGGAGGACAAGCTCTTGGTGACGTGCAGGAGGCGGTCAATATGGTGATGAAGCTACCGGAGATTCAGCCGTCTTACCCGGAGAGAATCCTGCCCGAGCAGGTGAGGAAAAAGCCACACGTCATGGGAGTCCACTCGATAGAGTACCGCCCGCTGGAGAGGAAATTCGTCATAAACAAGGAGCATGAGATCGAGGTTCCCTCTGGGAGCGTCGGGATAAGGATAAACACGTCGATAAGTGCGGTGGAGACCAGAGCCACGAGCGAGGGGAGACTGGAGAGGCTTTTCATCACCCTGAAGCCGCCCGTGTTCAAGTTCCCAGCCAAGCCGAAGTCGAAGGTCTACTGCTACTTGGAGAGGAAGCCCTCGGAGGAGCCGGAGAAGTGGGAGAGGTGGGTGCGAGCCAAGGGGGTTCCACGTGATCTGGAGCTGGCTGACAGTTATCTCATTTGTGAAGTGAGTAAAGAATGAGAGTGGAGAGGATCGATGGGGTTCTCTCTATCGAGATTACACGTCGTCCAACTTTGGCTTTTCTGTTGCTGGAGACCGGTGAGAGGAAGGAGATCTCCGGCTTGACTGACGTGCGTCTGGATGCGAAGGATGTGAGGCTGTCGGAAATATTTTATGGAAAAGACAGAAGGGGAAGTGAGCTTTTGAGTGTGTCTCTCGAAAAGGGAGAGGAACCGCTCTCCTGCAGGATTGAGGAGAAAGCCTCCGGCGGGAAGAGGCTCATATGTGGAGAGTATAAGCCGACTCCTCCCGCAGTCAGACTCTCTCTTTAGAGGCACCTTCGCTGATGATGACGACTTTTTGGAGGGACTTCGGCGATTCGGAGTCGTCGGGGTCGTATCTGACACGCAGGACGCAGTTGCCCTCCTCGTCGAGGTCGCCCTTCAGCTTCCTGCAGGTGATGGCATCGAGTCTGAGCTTCAGGATATCCTCGATCTCGCTCATTGGGACTTGCCCTCGGTTTCTCTTCTTGGGGGCATTTCTATGAACCGTATCTTCTCCAGCTCGGCTCCCGTTGGGTCGTCGGGGTCATAGCGGATCCTGATCACGCACCGCCCCGATGAGTCCATCTCTCCCCTGAGTATCTCTTTGCAAGCAACTGGATCGATGTCGCTCAGCGAAACTATGTCTTCGACAGCTCTCTTCTTTCCTTTTATTGGGATTATTCCCATACAGGTAATTTTCCCCCTATGCTCATATAAACTTGTCTATTCTCCTCCTGTACCTGTAGAGTTCTCCGATTTTTTCGAGATAGTTGTGCTTGACCAGCCTGTTCAGCCTCAGAATGAGGTAGTCGTCCCTGTTGAGCCACTTGAGGGTCTCCATGATGTACGACCTGATGTCGGCGTAAGAGAACATGCCCTTCATCTCGCCGAACTCGCATATCTGGTCGTCTATCGGGTCGACCCCGAGCTTCCTCTGGACGAGGGGCGGGTGGAGGGACACCGACACGCCCTCCCTGTAGTAGGTCTTCCGGTAAACGCCCCTGACCTTCTCCCTGTAGTAGGTCAGGTAGCTCGGCGGTCCGGTCATCCATTCGAGCAGTTTTCTGAGCATCCGCTGGGTCTCCTTGGTGTCTGGAGCCATTCTGAAGCCATCCACCAGCGCCCTGTAGATATCCGAAAAGCTCGCCACCCCGATTTTCTTCACCGTAATCAAGATGGCTTGGATGAACGGCGAGATGCCGCTGGCGAAGTATCCCTCCGGGAGAACCTTCTCCAGCTTTATCTTCTCGACTCCCTCTTCTCTGAAGTACTGGGGAGGGGGCACGGGCTTGAACGTGTTGAGCGTGAAGGGAGTGACCGAGTGGATGTCCACGAGAGTGCCGTACCGGTACTCGAATATCACGGAGTTCTCGTAGGCGGGGTTCTGGACGACCTCTCTCAGGTCGTATCCGGGGCGGGGAACCAAGATGTACTCACTAACCATACTTGATCCTCATCATTCGATGTGTGGGGGGGTACACCTTTTCCCTGCGTTGCAGATCCTTTTCTATCTTTTTTATCACGTCTCGGCACGCTTCGTCGATCTCCTCTTCCGTGAATTCTTCCCTTCTCCTTTCCCTCGTTGTCCTTTTCGGGATGTACCACCTCTCTTCCCCGAGGAGCAGTATGGGCGTATGCTTTTCACCGCCGAGCACCGAGTCGATGAAATAGCGGTACTTGTCGACGTATGAGCCCCTGCGTACCGCCTCGATGTCGACCACGGTCAGGCGGAGGGCGTTTTCTATGGTGAGCGGGACGAGCATCTGCTTTAAGCGGAAGCAAATCGGGCACTCCCTCGTGACGAACATCACCAACTCTTTCATTCACCAACCCTTTTCCATGGGAATTTTCCCAAAAACTTAAAAATCCTCACTCGTTATAAAGATGATGGTTGAGGTTAAAATATTGGGGCTGTCCAAGGTATCCGAGAAACGGAGGATCTTCATACCGCGCTCCGTCAGGGAACTGCTGAAGACCGATAAGATCAGCTTCGTGGTCGAGAAGGGGGTGAAGCTGGTTCCGAGCCCAGACGGTGTTCAGATCGATCAGAAGAGCAGGGTGTATCTCTCGGAGGTGGCGTACGAGAAGCTGGGAGTCAAGAAGGGGGACAGCATTATTTTCCTCCAGAAGGACGGCGACATCTCGGTTCTCAGACTCGACGAGGTGAGGGTATCTGTCTGAGAAGAGGGTGCTGAAAGCCCTCTTGTACGGCCTCAAGAACATGGCCAAGTACGGATTTAAGCTCCTTATCAGGACAGAGGACTTCAGGATTGTCGGTGTGCTCACAGCCCAGAAGCCGGAGATGGATGTTTCCAAGGGCGTTCCGAGGATGTGGGGATTGGGAGTGGATTTGGACGGCAAGGTCTTCAAAGAGCCGCTGGACAGGTGGGTTGGCGAGAAGGGAATATACGAGTACGTTATTCTTTGCGAGAACCCGCAGGGCGTGGTGGTCACCTGCAGGAGGAGACCAGAGGGCGAGGAGGAGGATAACTTCTTTTATCTGCTCAGTCCGTTTGAGGCGGGAGACGTGAAGAAGCTGGAGGCGATGGTCGCGGGCAAGATGAGGGAAGTGAGTTCGCTGATGAGGCAGTTGGAGTCAATGAGGAAGGAGAGGGACTTCTGGGAGAGGGAGGCAAAAGCCAGCGGGGACGAAGCAAGGGAACTCAGGGACGAGGTTTCGAGGCTGTCTATAGAGGTAGCAATGCTGAGGTCTCAAATAGAACTGTACAAGCGACAAGCGTTTGCCTTCGAGGCGTTCTCGACCGAGGTTGAGAGTACGCTGAGGAAGATACTGGAGTCGGCTCAGGAGGTGGGTGAGGACAGGGGGGCGAGCGAAATCGAGAGGGTGTCGAGGGGAGTGAAGCGACTCAGGGAACTCAGGGAAGAGATAAGCGGACTCGTTCAGTTCCCGTCTCAGCCCTCCGAGGAGGAGTTCAGAAAAATAAGGGAGGACGTGAAGAAGATCGGTGAGAAGTTGTCCGACATCGAAAAGAATCTGCCGAAGAAGGTCGAGACCTGATATGTTTGTGTTCAGGGTGAACCAGAAGGGGGAAGCCAAGCAGGCATTTTCCTCCTTCCTGAACTCTCTTGCGGAGATGGACTGGTCGGGAGCATATGACCACATATCGGTCGTGGAGGAGAAGCTGTGCCAGTATCTCCTCGTCAAGGGGGATCCGAGCCTGATTCCCGAGGTCAGGGAGGTGTGCCGGAGGATAAAGCTGTATCTCCGTGAGCCGAGGATGCCGGAGGACAAGAGGAGGCTCATTTTCTCCCTGATAGAGAACCTCAAGAAGATGTTTGAGAAGAACGCGAACTCTTTTAAAGACTCCTACCACGCATTGCTGAGGGTATACACGGACTTGAGGGACGACTGGTCGGAGTTCTGGCAGAACCCCTCTGAGGCAAATTTGTCGAGTCTCAGGGACGATCTGGATGATCTGGAGAGCCTTGAGCCACTGTTCAGGGGAGAGCCGGACGACAAGTACAAGCAGTACAGGGAGGTGCTCAAGAAGAGGTCGAAGTGCTACACGATGTTTCCGTACATGACCGGCATGGCTGTTCGGGGGCTGATACCGTCGGATAGCCAGCGGAAGCAGATTTTCGACAGCTTTTCTGAGCTGTTCTCAGCCATCGAGCCCCTCTTGGCACCGTACAGGTTCGAGTACGTGAAGGAAATAGAGGAAAAGCCCGGAAGAATAAGAATTGAGGGAGTCTGACCTTGACATTTCCACCCACTTCGGAGAAGCTGGGGCTCCTCTTCGATTTCCTGAAGTTCGTTTCCGAGAATCCCCATCTCAGGGTCGGTGAACTTAGGAGGGAGTTCGCAAGGACGAGGGGCTTGACGGAGAGCTTTGTCAGGAGGCTGGATGATGTCCTCTGGTTCTCCGACTTCATAAAAACGAGATGGGCAGGGATTCCGCCGAGGGCTTACCGTGCCGTGACACCGGCGGGTCAGGCGGTCCTTGCGAGAGGATACTTCACTCTGGCTGATTTTTTCGAAGCTCCGGAGTGGGTCAGAAGGTGGCTCGTAAGAGTGCCGCCACCGGTTCCGGTTCTTCCCCCGAGGATCCTGCACATTTCCGTGCGCGATTTCTCCTTCTGGCTATCGGAGAACTGGGGGTTCAAGGTGTACGTCGAGAGCCCCAGCACGTATCTACAGCCTTGGCAGGTGCCCTTCGACCCGTCTTGGCTTCAGGCGCACGGTGTCGATCCGTCCAACAGGGGGTTACCTTACGTGGTGAAGACGAGGGCGATAATACTGCTCGACACCTTGGACATCTTCTCGCTTGGTGTTGGAACAAAGGTTTATGCGTACAACGTGGTTGGTTTCAAGTGGGTGAGGATGCACCCTTCTCACAGAATGGCGAGGATGCGTGCCGGAAGAGAGTACCGTACGCCTCCGTATTGGCGTAGGCATATGATCTACGACCCGCAGGCTAGGGTCTCGGTTACGGAGCTTCCGTGTCCCGTTCCCGGGAGGAGGAGGTGGGTCGTGGATTTCGGGAATTTTTCAGCTTCGCTCCCTCCGGTTCTCGATATCGATCTCTTGGAGCGGACTTTCGTCGAGAAGGTCAAGAAGGGGGAGATAGAGCGAGTTCCGGCTCTTTGGAGCGAGAAACAGGCAGTTGCGGTCTTAAAATAGGGGAAATTTCCCAGAAAAGTTTTTAGGTGTTCCTTCCAAGAAGAATAGAATGTCAATCACACTTCATGGAATCCGCTATAAGTGGGAAAAGGATGCAGTGGTCGATTTCATTCTTTCTTGTCGGGAGCAGGGCGGGATACCGATTTTCAAAACTAGATTTGCTAACGTTAGTTTGGGAGTGGATGGAAAACCTGCGGTGCTCGCAGTTTGCTGGGGCGGAATGGGACCGGAGCTGTCCAGAGTCTTCACGGATGTCCCCAGCGAGATCCGTGAGGAAATGGAGAAGAGAGCGTCGGACTGGCTGTGGCTCTTGGAGAGATATGCTCCGCAGAAAGCCGCTATAGCTAGGTATAAGCCGGTGGTAATCCCGTCGGCGTGGATGGGGGCGAGGTGATGGTTGAAGAGCATAGAGGGATAATAATACTTGATTTCGAAAAGAGGCCCGATGAAAGCCTTAAGCAAGTCGAGGGAAAAGAATTTTGGGTTTCCTGCCAGTATTCGGATGATTCTAAGAAAATTTCCTGTTTTCTCGAAAGAGTGGGAAAGCCTATGGAACAATATGGGTTTAAGACTACAGATCTGATTGGAGAAGGTCGTATATATTTTAGTCCGTCTGGATTCATGATGCGAAGAGCAAAGATTTACAGAAGTGACTACTTGGGTGAAATCGTTATCAAGGAAGTGAAGTAAGGGTGGTAAACTCGATTTTTTCCAAAGAGAGGTGAGGCGATGGCTGGAGAAGAATATAAAAGGATTGTAACCATCATCTACAGGGAAAATGAGCTTATATTGGAGACTCCCGAGGATATAAGATACCTGATCCCTTTTAAGGATATGACACATTTTGGAATCGATGAAAGTGCATGTGCGAGTTTAGAAGGTATTTCAATCTCCAAGTTTTACTATCCTAGACCGCCAGAGGTCGTGTTTGCATTTAAAGAGCCGGTAACTTGTAAAAAGAGCATAAGCTTTGCGTGGTGTGAGAAGAGAGAGAAGGCGGGATAAGGTGGCAGTAAAGCTACTCGATTTTGTAAAGAAGCCCGACGAGAGCTTTGGGCTGGTCGAGGGGAAAGAATTCTCCGTTTTCTGTGGTTTTAAGCGTGAACCTGAGAAGGAGCCAAAAGTCGTCTGTCTTCTTAGAGAGCCTTCTTCAGGAGAAGCAGAGTTTTTGTTCAGACGCTCAGATTTGTTTATCAAGCCCAAGGGCCTTCTATATGTTACTCCGTA
Organism: Deltaproteobacteria bacterium; assembly: GCA_019314085.1. Next base: position 10,062 of record JAFCZZ010000030.1, read on the forward strand.
CGGATTCAACATGCCGAGAGCGATAGTTCGTAGAGGCGCTCTAGATGATCCAGTCATCGAGGAGGTAGGTTGACTGTTGAACCGTGAAAAGTATTCAGGAATCGTTCAAATAGCGTATGATATGCCGAAAGAGACCGTTTTGCTTGTGTCGAAGGACAGAAAGTTTCTTTTTGGAGTGGATGAAATCCTGATAATGCCTGTCCCGCATTCGTCTGCAGTTACAAAAGAGAAAGCCAAATTTTATTTTAGAGAACCCATCACGTGTGAAGCAGTGGAATCTCTGGGTAAAATTTTAATGTCGTGTGGGGAAGAAAGCCGGTGAGGTTGACATGTCTGAGGTAGAAGAAGTTTCCGGAGTCGATGCAGTACTATGGGATCCGAGGGGCTACTCTTGCATAGACCTCGTGGAGTGGAAGAGAGGAGGGAAAAAGCGACTTCTGAGGAGAGTCTGTAATGCTGAGAATGTAATAATTCTCGATATTCCTCCTCTTTCCGGTGGAGAGTTTTTCTTCACGGCTCCCAAGCACGACATGTCGCTGTGGTTTGAAGAACCAGCCACTTGTGTAATTGACAAGAAAAACTTTAGGGTGTCGTGTCGAAAACCCGGGTTTTTGCTTTTTCATCCTTATCATGAAGTTGAGAGGTGAAGTGATGGTTGAAGAGAAGATTTCTGGTGTTCGGTGGGCCGAGTGGCATTGGGACAATCCCCGCTGTATAGAATTGATAAGTGAGGATAAACCAATGAGAAAAGTCTGCTTTCTTGATGGGCGTTTCATTGCTAAAGGAGGAGAGAAAACATTTGTAGGTACTCTCATTGAACTTGGATCATTCAGGAAGAGGGGAGTCACTGTTATAGAGTGGGAACGACCGGTCACCTGTACGATTGACACAGAAAAAGAAAGGGTGGTATGTCCGGAGCCGATGACTATAATTACTTTTGCTCCTTGAGGTGAGGCGATGGAAGAAGTAAAAGTACCTATCATAAAATTAGAAAAACCAAAAGTTGAAGTGAAAGAGGCTAGGTTATCAACAGAACTACCACATATTAAAAGATTAGAAGAGATTTCTGGTGTTGACTGCATTGAGTGGAGTCCATATGGTTTCCGCTGTGTGCGTCTTTTTGGATGGAATCAGGAACAAAAAAGATATGAACTTCTGAGGGAGGTCTGCTATCCCGAGGTCATGGATCTTAAAACTCGTAGCGGGACGTTTTCTTTTGGAGCGTCCGATAAGCATTTGATAAGATTGTTTCCTGAGAAACGAGTTACTTGTGTGATTGATAAAGAGAGAGCTGAGCTACGCTGTCCGGGTCTGGGCAAGTGGATGATTGCTCCTTATTTTGGTCCCGTTAAAGAGGAGTGGAAATAGACTACTCCAGAGGGGGACTTAGCATCTTGTTCCATTCCAGCTTTTTCTTGGCCTCTTCGAGCTGATCCGAATTGATGTAGCCTCTGTACTTCAGATATCCAAGCCCGTGCCTAGTTATTCGTACATATATTTTTTGTGGGGACAGCTTTTTGGTTTCAACATATCCCCGATAGTGTGCCATCTTCTGTATTCTGTTTCTTATATCTTTGATATTAGTTCCTCTGGTTTCCCACGGTCGGATTTTAGAGTTTAGAACCCATCCTCCGTTGTTGTCAAGGCTTTGATATAGGATGAGCAACAGTTGAATCATTAGCGGTGTGCTGAGCTTTCCGTATCTCATCTGAAAAATTCTTCCTATAAGCTAAAAGCTTTTTTCTTATGTTCAAAAGTATACATTGTAGTATATGAAGAATATTTACACAACTAACTCTTCTGGCACCACGTTTTGCCGTGTAAAAAAGAAAAAAAGGGGATTTATGTTTTTAGCTGGGTGGGTGTTTCCAGAATCTCTTTCTGTATTCTGGTTTCTTGGAAGATCCGTCACCGAGACCTAGGTCTTTAGCTTTACTTCTGAGGCAGGCAATGTACTCATCCCATGGTCTATCTCTGCAAGCTAGTATCAGATCTTTGGCTTTACTTGCGAACAATTCGTTTTTAGCTATTACTTTCCCGGAGGTCCTGTTTACATCCTTGGTCCTGATCACTATGTCGTTGAGAGAATCCTTGAAGTAAACTCTGTTGTTGAAGACACTGTGCTTTACTTCATGTGGACTACCTAGTGTTCTCATACTCCACCTCCTTTTTTTTTTTTCTATTTAACGCTATTCATTGTCCTTTTTAAATCTTTGCGGGAAAATTCCCATCTTTTTTTCGTTTAAATAGGAAGATTCTATTTCTTTTTGGTT
>JAFCZZ010000314.1 GCA_019314085.1 Deltaproteobacteria bacterium
GCTGGCGCTCCCAGTAGCTGTACCGCCCCCCGCTCACGTAGCGCAGGAGCTGCCAGACCTCGTGGCCCTCCCGCTCGAGCCTCGGCAGGAGCGCGGATCCGATAAAGCCCGAGGAGCCCGTCAGGAGAATCCTCATCCTGTCACCTCCCTTTCGATACTTTCCCAAAACTTGGCTGGGGCCCCGCGTATGTGCTTTCGGACGGTCTCCACATCGCGCCTGAACCAGTCGTAGCTCGCGGCGCCCACGAGCGGGTTGATGATGAGCTTCGCCCCGCAGAGCTTGGCCTCTATGGCGGTGCGTTCGCAGGGTTGCGGTGATTTGGGCAGATGCACGAAGTACTCGCACGTGGAGTACAGCTCGGGCATCCGCTCGTTCGGGACGTAGCCGAGGAACCTGCAGTTCCCGGGCAGTTTTGCGTTTCCCCTGGCCCCCACGAAGGTGAAGCTGAGCTCCGGGTGCTGCGCCGCGTACTCCAGCACCCGCTCGGCCCCCTTGAAGGGGAGCAAGCAGTTGACCCCCAGGACCGTGTTCGGGACGCGCCTGGAGCCCGTGGGCCTGAAGCGCTCGGTGTCCACCGGCGAGGGGTGCAGGTGGCGGGGGTGCCCGCGGAGCTCCGGGATGACGAATGCCCATGCGTCGAGGTGCAGAGGGGATAGGAAGACGTTGAGCGAGGAGCCGAGGAGCATGCGCCTCGCGAAGCCCAGGCTCCCGCACCGCCTGCACTTTTCGAGCATGGGGTAGTAGAGCCTGTACTTGCACAGGGGCCAGTAGTCGTGCAGGTACATCACGTACGGCCTCCGCTCCGCCGCGCGCACCAGGAAGCGCGCGTCGAAGCGCGTCGCGTTGCTCACCACCACCAGGTCGCTGTGCTCAAGCGCCCCCTCCCGCACGTACTCGGGCAGCCCGATGACCACCTCGTGGCCCCTGCGGATCCCCTCCAGGATGCACGCGTGGTCCGAGAGCTGGGCGCCCCCCTGCTGGCAGAAGGGGTCGATGTCCTGGAGCCAGAGCACCCTCATCGCCGTCCCTCCAAGCGTGCGCGAGCCTCCGCCTCGGCGCGCTCGGCGTGGCGCCTGAAGGCCCCCGACACCATCTCCCTGAGGATGTCGAGGTACACCTCCGCCTCGTCGTGGTGCCTGAAGAACCCGAGCGAATCCATGAACCCGTGGACGAGGTGGAGCCAGAACCTCCGGGACCGCCGCCCTTGGTAGGACTTGAGCATCTCACGGATCAGAAGGGCCGCCCTGCTCCCCAGTTCGTAGGCTGTCTTGATCTCTCTACTAGCATCGTAGGGAATGGTTCTCCACTTCTTGACCAAGCCTTTCTCCTTGAGGGTGTCGAGGCGCATCTCCAGGAGCGGGTCGGGGCGCTCCAGCCTCAGGCTGATGTGGGGCGCGTCGCCGGCGGGCGCGGGGTAGAAGTTGAAGTTGAACCGCTTCTTCCGCGTGGGGTAGAGCTCGTACCTGAGGCGCCCGAAGACTTCCTCGAACCGCTCGGGCTCGGTGTATACTATGTAGGATACCCACCTGGTCAACCCACCACCTCGACCTGTTGCGCCTTGGCCCTCAGCTCCCCGCTCGGTCCGGGGATCCTGACGCACCGCTCCTCGATCCGGGCCTCGAGCGAGCGGAGCAGCTCCGCCCACCTGGGGACCACCACGCCGTTCCAGTCGTAGTTCCGCCTCGCGTGCTCGGGGAGGATCCGCCCGTACCGGTTCGGGTCGGAGTTGAGGACCCGCTCGAGCTTGTCGGCGATGTCCTCCGGGTCGGGGACGAAGTACCGCGCCGGGACCTGGAACCATATCTTCGCCCTGGGCCTGACGCGGAGCTCGGGGGTGGGGCTCAGGAGCTCCCGCATCGCGGTGTAGTCGCCCGCGACCGCCGGGATCCCGCACGCGTGGGCCTCGACGATGGGCATGCCGAAGCCCTCCGAGCTCGTCGCGTTCAGGAGCACGTCCGAGCAGTTGTACACCTTCGCCATCTGGATCGGGGAGAAGCCGTGCAGGTACGCGTAGGGCTCGGGGAACCGCACGAGCTCCCCGATGCCGAGGGCGCGGAGGACCTCCACCAGGTTGAACCCGTCCCGGGTGTTGGGCATCGCGTGGACGTACGCCCTCACCCTGACGTCGGGGTTGGCCTCGGCGAACAGCTTTATCCCCTCGAGCTGCTCGGGGATCATCCCGCGCAGGCCCTTGTTCATCTTCACTATGGCCACCACGAACGAGTCCTCCGGGAACCCGAGCTTCCCCCTCAGCTCGCCCTTCGGAAGGTCGACGGGCCTGAACACCCCGCAGTCCACCCCGAGCGGGATGTAGCTCGAGTCCGTGAAGCCCGCCCGGTCGAGCACCGCCTTCCCGTACTTCGACATCGCCGCCACGTGGAACGCGGACTCCAGGCGCTCCCCGACCGCCGGGTAGAGCGCGTCGTGGTCTATCGGCGCCCAGGGGACCCAGACCACCCGGCGCGCGCGCACGAGCTCCGAGAGCCTGCGCAGGGGCCAGACGTCGTAGAGGGTCACGAGCGCGTCGTACCCGTGCTTGAGGTAGTGGTCCACCGCGGCCTCCTCGGAGAAGTCGGGCCCCATGAAGTGCACCGGGTACCCGTCGACCTCGAGCGCCCCCGTGCCGAAGCCGTAGTTGGGGGCCAGCCCGACCCCGAACCCGCGCTCCCTCAGCCCGCGCAGGACGTGCTTCGTCGCTATGCCGTACCCAGAGTTCGTCCAGCTTGGGTTCGAGTACCACAGGACCTTCAATTCGTCCGCCCCCTGAGTTCGGGCTGCTGCTTGAAATACTCGTCGATCAGGAACCGGAGGAACTCCGTGTGCTTCTGGTGCCGCTCCCTGCACACCTCGCAGAGGCGCTCGTAAGACCCCAGCGTCAGGATCACTCCGACCTTGGGCATGCTTGCTCAATCTTGCTCAAGGCTCGGGCTTTTTAAATCCCTGTGATACAAAAATAATTACGATGGGGATCGCGGTCCGCAGGCGCAACCGGCGGGTGGGGCGATCGAGCAACTTCCTGAACATCCCCCGACCCCTAGAAGCCGGAAAAGAAGCCACAATCGCCGCCAACCGTTTGCTGCTGGCGGATCCGAGGGGGGAGATTCCGGAGGAGGACTTGTTAAGGTTCTACGAGCGCCACGTCGAACCCAGATTCTGGGCGTGGTGGGAATCGAGGAATAGAAAGAGATGACCTCTGGTCTGATTACTTTTCCTGCAGCTTCTCGATCGCTTTTTTCGTCTCCAAAAACTCGGCGGAGAGCTTCTCCATCTCCGCCATCCGGGACAGGGCGTCGGAGATCTGGTCGAGCCTCTCCCTGCACCAGT
>JAFCZZ010000315.1 GCA_019314085.1 Deltaproteobacteria bacterium
GATGCTGGCGAGGGCGGTAGACCCGCGCATGGCAGGTCCGACACTCGGCAGCGGAGGACTCGGGCTCCTGACACAGGCGAAGCTCCGCCTTATGTTCATTCCCGGCGGCAATCCAATCAGGGATGGGGAGATGGGGGTAATCGGCGGTATTGGCTGCAGCGGTGTTCCTGATGGTGTCGGTGAAGTAAGTGATACCACTGTTGTTCAAGCCGGGTATGCCGCTATCTATGACGAGTATGATTAGCCGAGCTAAAACGAAATACCGAGGGGGCCAGTACTATGGTTGTGAATATAGATATTGCCAAAAAGGTGATTAAGGCTGCGATACAGCAAGCCCAGAAAATGGACAAGTTGTGTAGCGTTGCCATTGTTGATGACAGGGGGTTTTTGGTCGCCCTCCACCGAATGGATCGTGCACCAATCCCAACGGTTGACATTGCCCGGGATAAGGCATGGACAGCGTCCGCCTTTAGAATGCCGAGTTCGGATATAAGTCAGTTTGGTGATTCTTCAAGCCCGGGTTTTGGATTTAATACGCAAAACTGGAATGACCGTTTAACGACGATCCCCGGCGGGCTGCCGATTACGGATGGCGATGAGGTCATTGGAGGGGTCGGGGTAAGCGGGGGGACACCCGAGGAGGATGTGGCTATCTGCCAGGGCGCCCTCGCCGCGGTATTCGCTTCGGATTAAATCGGACAGAAGTGGCACCATGCGTGCCGGACGCCGGCGGGTGATTGTAGTTCACTTGGATGACCTGTCCCACTCCCATGGGAACGCAGTCCTTTCCATAGGCCTCCCTGAAAAGGGCGATGGCCCTGTCTCCGGTGCAGTGGGTCGGTCCGCATGTACGCACGCCCAACGCCTTGAAGCTTTCGATGATCCGTCGTACCGCGGCTTCCGAGGCGTTCAGCAGATGGAATCCGCCGCAGACAAAGTATATCTCTTTATTGAACATCTCTTTGACCCTTTTCAGGATGGTTACTACGCCTGGATGAGAACATCCGGTGATTATGATCAGGCCTTTTTCCGTATCCAGTAGGAGAGACTGCTCGGGGGTGGAACCCTCAAGCTCACCCGTTGAAAAGACGTTTTCGCATATCTCGACGGGCCCGCGCACTCGAACGGGCCTCGCGCCTCTGTCTGAAATATTCTGAGCGAAACCCGCAGGAAATGAATCCCCGAAATAGACGGAGATATCGGCCTTTGTATCCAGGATGGAACCGAGCCCCCCGATATGATCACGGTGGATGTGTGAGAGGACGACTACATCCACACTCGCCGGGTCGATCCCCAGAACCTCCATATTCCCCAGCAGGATATCTCCCCGGGTCCCCGTGTCGAAGAGGATGGTCTTGTCCGTCCCTTCAATGAGGCAGGAGAATCCCCAATCGGCCTTCGTCCCTTCCGTGAGCGCGTAATTGTCGTACACAACGGTCAGGGTTACACCCCTTCCGCCCTCGGCGGATTCGACCACCAATCCCATGAAAACCATCAGTGATAAGAAGAATAATAAATGAAATCTTTTCATTTTCCCCTCACCCGCTATGGAACCGGTCAGCTCTTCTCACAGGTGAGCCTGACGGAGCACTCTTTTGGGGCTATGAAAGTTTTTTCGAGCCTGAATAAACCTCCTCTATTTTCAAGACCGCCGCGGCATGACCCGGATGCTGTTTCGGATTCCATGTCTTCATATCATCAAAGATAGGACCCTCTTTGTGGTATTCGACGGCCCCTTTTACCTGGAAAGCCTCGTCTTCCGTGGTGATAAAGAGGATAGAACCCCTGGTCCCCGCGAAGATATTCTTCCGTGTTTTGTCAAAAAAATTATCCGCAATCACCAGGGTATCTTCACCAAACTTATTCACACAGGTGGCATAGATGGCATTGGGGACCCCTTCTTCATCCACGGTGGCAAATATAACAGGTCCCTTCCGTTCTTCCCATGCCTTGCTTACTTTTTCCGGCAGTACTGACATTTTTCCTCCTTTGGAATAATAGTAATTATGAAACCGCTTGAGCGACCTGCTCGCGGTTCTATTTGAATCGATCATCCGATTTCCGGTTTGAGGAGATTCCCCTGGCTTTCTCAAGCCACCCGGTACGTACCTCCGCCTGCGCATCGAATTCGGGAACAAACGGCTTGATGTCCAGAAGCGGGGTGCCGTCGAGAATGTCAACGTTCTCGATGTGCAGTACACCTCCTTCGATTCCATCAAGTCGAACGACGGAAAGCCCGATCGGGTTCGGACGCCTGGGCGCGCGAGTAGCGAAGAGCCCCCGCAACTTTGAATCCAGGAACGGCACAACGTGGAGGTTGAGTCCGCGGCTCCGATGGAGGTGATAGAGCAGGATGATGTGTGAGAACCCGTCAAGGTCCGCGAGCCCCGCTTGGAAATTCTCGAACACCTCGACCGTCCCCTTCACGCCGACGGCGCCCGCCGGCTGAATCGGCATCCCCTGAAGCTCCCTAAATGGGGAGTGAATGATTCCAATCGGTGTGTATACGATCTTCATTTTCTCACGGGAGCATTCGTTGTTAAGCGGAATATGCCTCTATGCTGTTCCCTATCTTTTTCAGCCTCCTGTTCTCAAACAGGAATATCTATCCCTATACCATAGATCTTACTGCACGGTACAGAACGCTCTGTTTCACTGAACCAAAAAAAAGGACTGCACCAGGTATGCTGTCCCTCAAAATATCCTGCGGCGATGGCAGGCGATTTCACTTCACGCGAGAATGTCGAGTAGAGACCCCTGCATCTCCTCTTCGGTCTCAATGACCTTCACATTGGCGGTTTGAGAATGTTGCGTGGTGATGAGGCCGGCGAACTCCTCCGCGAGATTCACGTTGGATGTCTCCAGGCCGCTCGGCTGCATGGTGCCGGGCGTATCCACCTCGGATATCGTTACGGAGACACCGGGGATATCTCTCGTCTGAAAAACAGCCCGACTCTTCTTGAACTCATCCGTGTTGACGTTCGCGATATTGTTGGCCGTGACATCCAGTTTCCTGTCCAGGGCCGAGATGGCGGATACGGCTATATGTGAGGCTGGAACCCGTGGCATGTGCGTTCTCCTTTACAAGACGCTTTTACCCTTACTACTGTTATCGGCACTTTCCTCCAATAACTTAAAAAATAACTACGAAAATTTGCATGTATTGTTTTTTCCGGAAGACCAAGGACAAGATGTCAATTCCCCGCCGCACCGGGGAGGTGTTTTGCTTGGCCATTCCCTTGAATGGATGACCCCACTGGAGATTAAAGTCCATCGGGGAAGTGACCGATAATCTATTATTACTGAAAAGATTAAAAGACACA
>JAFCZZ010000316.1 GCA_019314085.1 Deltaproteobacteria bacterium
CATAAAAGCCTATCGTAAAAACCCGGATGAGTTTTCCGTTCAATATACAAGAAACAGCAGAATCAGGAAAATATCTCCGGATATTGAAGATAATATTATCAAAGAGCTGCAGATTGAAAAGGATCTGATAGAAAACAAAGACATACCGTTGAAACGGTATAATTACAGCTATATCAAAGACCTTTTAGGGACAAAATATCACCAGAGAGTCTCGTTACCTACCATTATCGACAGGGCTAAGAAGAACGACTTTCATATAAAAAGGAAACATAAAAAAGCTGCCCATGACCGTGAGGTCTTAACCAATTATGCTGGAGAACTCGTCCAGCATGATTCCTCTCATCACCTGTGGTCGCCGCCTGCGAAAGAAAAATGGTACCTCATAACCTCTCTGGATGATTTCAGCCGGTTTATCCTATATGCCACCTTTTTAAAGAGAGAAACATCCTGGGCTCATATCCTTGCTCTGCAGACGGTGGTACTGAAGTATGGTGCACCCTTTCTCTATCACGTAGACTCTCATCCCATCTTTCGCTTCGTGCAGGGCAGAGACTCCCTCTGGCGGAAACACTACACATTAACTGATGAGGCTGATCCTCAATGGAAACAGGTGATGCATGACTGTAATATCAAAGTATCATATGCTCTGTCCCCTCAGGCCAAAGGTAAGATTGAACGACCTTATAGCTGGCTTCAGGACAGAGTTGTACGAACGTGCGTGAGAGATGATGTGACTGATATACGGGACGCTCAAAGGGTTCTTGACCGTGAGATCCATAGATACAATTACCATCAGGTGCATTCTACAACTCAGGAGGTCCCTTACTTTCGTTTTCAAAGGGCGCTGGAAGAAAAGAAGTCTTTATTCCGGGAGTTTAGAGTAAGACCTCCTTATCAATCTGTGAAAGATATCTTTTGCCTGCGGGGAGAGAGAACCATTGATCCCTATAGGAAAATATCTCTTAATAATCTGCAGTTGAAGGTTAATAATGCCACTCCAGGGAAAAGGGTAGCGCTTCGTATTTATCCCCTTAACAAGGGTATATCTGAGGTCAGATTCTGGTGTGATGATAAACTTATCGATGTCCAGAGAGTCAAAAACAGCGACCTGAAGGGTGTTCACTTTTAATCTTTAAACGGTTCACTTTTGAAATTTAGCTAACACATATTTTTTGTATATATGGAATTCCGATGTAAGGATTAAAATAATAGGGGTATCCCCTTGACTGGCGTAACCACAAGATGTAGTATTCCAAGGCATGGAGGATTACCCTAAGAATCTTTTGGAACTTGAGCAGCGGTTTTCGACCGAGGAGGCCTGCCGAGCATATCTGTATGAGTTGCGGTGGCCGGACGGTTTCAGATGCCCTCGCTGCTGCCACGGAGAAGGGTGGCATTCGAGCGATGGTCTGATACGCTGTAGATCTTGTGACTATAAGACCTCGGTCATTGCCGGAACCATCTTTGAAGGTACGAGAAAACCGCTGGTGTTGTGGTTTCGAGCTATCTGGTGGGTGACCAGCCAGAAGAACGGTGCTAGTGCGCGAGGAGTGCAGCAGGTTCTCGGCCTTGGCAGCTATGAAACCGCCTGGGCATGGTTGCATAAGCTGCGCAGGGCTATGGTCAGGCCAGGACGGGATCGGCTCTCCGGCACCGTCGAGGTCGACGAGATGTATATTGGTGGACAGAAACCGGGGAAACGGGGCCGTGGAGCTGAGGGGAAAGCACTGGTAGTCATTGCAGCACAAGAGGATGGGAAGCGTATTGGGCGAATCCGTCTGCAACGGGTCACCGACGCATCGGCTCCGAGTCTGGGGTTGGCGGTCACACAGGCGGTCGAGTCCGGCAGCATCGTGAAAACCGACGGCTGGAATGGATATAATGGGCTGAAGCAGCTTGGCTACCTTCATGAGATCGTGCGTACGGATGCCACCGTGGGGGATAATCTCCTGCCTCTGTGCAACAGAGTGGCAGCCTTGGTGAAGCGATGGTTGGTCGGAACCCATCAGGGAGCTGTGAGTCATGAGCATCTGGATTATTACCTCGATGAATATACCTTCCGGTTCAATCGTCGGACCTCTCGCTCTCGCGGGAAACTGTTCTACCGGCTTCTCCAGCACGCAATTGCCACAAAGCCAAGAACCTATGGTGCTCTTGTCCAGGGTGTCTGGGCAGCGAGGCCAAGAAACCGCAATATGTAGTGGTTACGCCAGTCAAGGGGATACCCCTATAAAATAATTTTGGCATTGGCACGGGAATTCCTTTTATAGTCAAACATATGGACAGGTTAAAGCGGTATCTTTGCAGGCCATTTTTTAGCGCCGAGCCCGTCGCAGTCCCCCGTAGAACCACTTGACATAATCGGTATTATCCCTTAGAAGGTAATCGCATTTGTTTACCGCTGTTTTCGCAGTGTGCACCACGGCCAAACGCGATTTAAGGAGAACCTTTGTGATATTGGAACAAACCGGAAAGATATGTGACGGGTTGTATGTCACGGGGCACTACTCAATACCCACCTTTCTCCTGACAAGCCCGGATCCCGTCCTCTTTGAAGCGGGGGTGGCGCCCATGGGGCCTCACTACCTGAAAGACATCGACACGTACCTGGGCAGGGCGGACATGCTTCAGTATCTCCTGCTGACACACTCACACTACGACCACGCCGGCGCCTCCTCCTTTCTCAAGGAACGAATTGCGGGCCTGCAGATAGGAATGGACGCCCACGCCGCGAAGATACTACAGAAACCGAATGCCGTGGCACTGATTCGCGCGCTCAGCAGCAATTTTGCGAAGATTAACAGGGATCTCATCAGAGATGAGGAGATCCCCTTCAACCCGGTAGAGGTTGACCTGCTGCTGAAGGACGGAGACGAACTTGACTGCGGCGAGGGATGGACGGTCCAGGTCTTCGAAACTCCGGGGCACACCAATGACTGCCTCTCTTACTACATACCGAGAATCAAGGCACTGATAGCGGGAGAAGCTGTCGGCATTCCCCACAACGGCGGCATACAGCCGGAGTTTTCATCGAGCTACAGCGACTATATGACCTCCCTCGAGAAGGTGGCGGCGCTGGATGTTGATATCCTGGCCCTGGCCCATAAAAGTGTCCTGACCGGAGATGACCCCAAGATATTTCTGAAGAATTCTATCGAAACGACCGTGTCATTCAAGGGACGCATCAAGGAACACCTCGACCGCTTCAGCGGCGACAGAGAAAAGGTAATTGAGACCATCCTCGGGGAGAATTACGACGAGACGATACTGATGCAGCAGGACAAGAAATCCTTCCGCCTGAACCT
>JAFCZZ010000643.1 GCA_019314085.1 Deltaproteobacteria bacterium
CACGTGGTCCGTCCCTGAGCAATTCAACGATTCGCTTTATCCTTCTATAATCATAACCCTGCATAATTATAAAACAGCACAATAAAATATTTAAATATTTAGCATCAACTCAATACATACTTGGTGAGATAGATGAGGTGGTACTGCCAAACCTGTAAGAAGTTCCTCCCCAGCTCCGTAGAACTAGAGGAGCACGTCGGGCACAAAGTGTTGAAAGTTAAGGACTGTGAGGAATTGGGAATGAGGCACAAGTTCGTAAAGGAAAGGCACTACATCTGTAAGGATTGCGGTCTACTCGTAGAAAGGAAGTCTGATATTAGGCCAGAAGGGTGCAAGGATGGTAACGAGCACTCTTGGGTATTCGAAACCTACAGGATTTGCGAGCGATGTGGTTTGGTGGTGGATGAGGAGTCTCATGAAGTTGGTTAGGTACTCAATGACATGCAACTTCCCGCCCAAAGGCCTGTGTCAAATACCAAAGTACAGCACACCTCAGCTTTTCTTTTCTCGCCCTTCCACGCGCGTTTGCTGGAGAACCTCGTTGAGCTCCGGGTATAGGGGAGGTTGCTAAAGTATCCTGACCCATCCGTTTCGCTCCATCAGTTCCGCCGTTCTCCTGTCTATTATGACCACATCCCCTCTTTTTAGCGGAGGATAAACCTGCAGATCCAGCCCGACCCAGCGCTTCGGAATATCCACGAGCGCAAGGACCTTTGCCTTATCCAGCCACCTTAACAGGCTCATAGCACCCTTAACGCCAGCTTATCGAGGATCGCAACCACAGCCCAATCATCATCGCTCCTCAGCACACGCCCTATCTGCTGGATCAGGTCACGCTTTGCCATGTCATAGTATACCGCTCTCGCAAGTCGCTCCGGCAGGGTTTCGAACAGGCACCTTATCTGCAGGCTCTCCTTGTCCGGCAACGGGAACTTTGGAATTATTAGCAACTTCTTGGGAATGAGCTCCTTTCTCAGGTCTACGCCTCGCTTGGTCCGTGTTGAGGCAATAGCGTTGAGCTTTCCTTTGATCCAGAGATCGAAGAAATCATTATTTGCTGAGTCTATCGGAATGCCCAGTCCCTCGACATATTTGAACGCGTGGGCCTGAACTAGTGACCTGAACCCATGCTTAGCCCCTTCCTCTATTATTCGCCTAGTCTCGTCCAGCACATCTTTCCTTAGCTTCTCCCAGTTGTCATGCCTTATCCACCATCGCCTAGATTTTATCAGGTACAGCTTGCCCGGGAAAGTTGGCCTTCCGTAAACTATGCAGAAGCTATCCCGATCGAACCCGAAGTAATCCGTTAGAACCTTAAGGTCGTGAAGGGTGGCACTCATACCCAAGATGTAATCGTTGCTCCTGCTCAGAATTTGCCTTAGGTATTCCTTCGGAGACTTGTAGAAGAAGTAAAGCTCATTGGCCTCCGCTCTGTATACCAGTCTGCTCCAGTCCTCGTAAATTCGCTGCAACCTGTAGTAGAGCCTCTCCTTCGTCGACTCCACCTTTGCCATGAGGCTGACTATGAAATCGAACACGTCGGACTCGCTGGCCTTTCCGCTCAGGATCCACTTCCAATCACGCTCCAGCCCCTTATCTAGCATATCTTTAATATCCGAGTAACGCAACCTAAACCCTCGCACCAGCCTGTCTAGCAAAAGGTCCACTTCATCCAAAATTTCTACTCCAGAATACCACTTCGGCTTTCTCCTAGCAAGCGTCTCTATCAGCCACAGCTTGTCGTTCATCACTATGACCTCCGAGTTAATGTAGGCCTCGTAGTACTGTCTCAAATAGGGACAATCCTTGGCTTGGGTGCTGTAGAACTGTGCCATGGGTTCGCCCGCCGTCCTGTAGGTTGCGTAGTCCTTCCCCAGCTTGTATGCTATTACCTTCGCCATGCGTTCGGGATAGCGAGGAATCCAGTAGGGACATTCGGATGCGACCTCGTACCTCTTTTCCCCCTCGTCGAGAGGTCTAGTACATGGAAGTGAAGGATGATCACAAGGAACGTTCTTGAGTGGGCAAATGAAGTTTCCCCTTCCCAGTATGAACCTTATATTCAGGTTAGGAATTCTCAGCTTTCCCGTGACCGGGTTA
>JAFCZZ010000317.1 GCA_019314085.1 Deltaproteobacteria bacterium
CGACAGTTACCACTATTGATAGGAGCGAATCGGTGGTACAGCTTTCCGTAGTACCGGATTTCATCTCCGATGTTGACGGAATACTGGAGGCGTTAGAGGGAGAGATCGATATGTGTGAAATTGGTGGAGGGGAGAGAGAATGAAAAGATGCTGCGGGTATTTTTTGATCATGCTGTTTCTTCCGTTTATTCTGGGTATGGGGTCTATGCCGGGGAGTGATACACCGGACAAGGTTCCGGTTACTGAAAAGAAATTCAGTGCCACCTTTATCGATCAGATGGATATCATTACCCGGTGCACGGAGGTAAGCATAGAGGGGGAAACCTTTATCGAGGGGAGAAAGGGGAAAGGTGTATACACGATTCCCCTTGAAGAAGTAGAGAGTGTCGTGTTCCTTTTAAAGGGGGAGGAGCTGAGAGGGCTGGTCCGCCTGAAAAATAAGGGCACCGATGAGTTGATACTGGATGGCAATTACAAGGCGTATGGTCGAACGGCACATGGAACATTCCAAATAGGTCTTGTGGACATCAAAAAGATTATAATCAATGAATAATTGTGGAATGGTGGCGTTGTATCCGTCTGACGGTTCAGACGGATACCGGACATTCTTAGATAGCCTTCTTGACGGCACCCGAACGCAGGCATCGGGTGCAGACCTTCATCCTTTTTACGGCGCCTGTCTTCGGAACCACAACCCTTATCTTCTGGAGGTTGGGGTACCAGACCTTCTTTGTCTTGTTGTGCGCGTGACTGACACTGTTCCCTACGATGGGACCCTTACCGCAGATCTCACAAAATCGAGACATAATAAACTCCTTTCAGAAAATCAGGCTGTTTCCTAAACTATACCGAGGATTTTTGCAAGTATTTTTTTGGTTTTACTTTATTTTTTCCATCCGACAATGTTAATTTTTCATCGATGCCGGCTGCCCCGTCGCTTCGAGAACACGCATCCACAGATTGCCCTTTGTGTTTACCTTTTTCCGGGATGCCACCAATTTGAGGGGCAGGTGAACATATTCTCCCTTGAAAAGTCCCACCACCAGGTCTGTCTTTCCCGCCATCCCGGCGTGTACGGCAAACTGGCCCAGAAGCTCGCAGTATATGCTGTCACTGGCGTTGGCGGGAACACTCCGTATGGTGTAACTGGGATCGATGTACTTGAGGTTGATCTCCATTTTCTTCTCTTTAAAATACTCTTCGATCTTTTCCTTCAGATAGATTCCGATGTTCCCGAGTCGTCTGTTTCCGGACGCGTCGGTCTGTTTCTGGCCGCTGCCGGTGCACAGGTCCTGCCCAGCGCCTTCCGCCACCAGTATAACGGCATGCTTTCGCTCAAAGAGGCGCTTCTCCAGTGCCGCGAACAGGCCGTTCTTCCCCTCCAGGTCAAAGGGGACCTCGGGGATGAGGGCGAAATTGACATCATTCTGCGCCAACGCGGCGTTCAGGACGATATGACCCGATTCCCTCCCCATTATCTTTACCAGTCCTATCCCCATGGGTGCGCCCTTCGCTTCTACATGGGCACACTGAATCGCATTGACCACTATGGAAATCGCCGTATCAAATCCAAAGGTCTTGTCGATCAGATTCAGGTCGTTATCGATGGTCTTCGGTATGCCGATAACGCCCATCTTTATATTCCTTTTCCTGATTTCTTCCGCTATAAGCTCGGCCGCCCGCATGGTCCCGTCGCCGCCCACGCAGAAAAAGAGATTGACGTTCATTTCGCACAGTGTGTCGACCATGGCTGGGATATCCTGGCTGCCCCGTGAAGATGAAAGAATGCTTCCGCCAAGTAAGTGTATGTCCTTGACATCCTCCGGTGTTAGAGGTACCGGCTCGTGGCCGTACTCAGGGACAAGACCCTGAAAACCGTACCGTATGCCCGCGATCTCTCTGACACCGTACCGGTAGTAGAGGCCCATGACCACTGCCCGTATGACGTCGTTGATACCCGGGCTCATTCCGCCGCAGGTGACGATGGCGGCCTTTGTATGTGCGGGATCGAAATAGAGGCTTTTTCTCGGCCCGGCAACTTCAATGGATAGGGGGGCATCTTTAACTGTCTGCGGTGAATCCTGATGGAGATGCGGGTCGTACAAAACTCGCCTGCTGTCCGACATGAAGTATCCTGGAGCAATCGGCGATGAAACGGTCGGCTTTCCCAGTCTCCGGATCTTAAAATTGGGCGATTCTTTCATTGCTACTCTCTCCCTGTTGCAAGTCTCGCGGCGTTTATCCCGGATATGATCTCTCCCTCGAATCCAAGCCCCGGGATAAGGATGTCCCCGGTCAGGAAAACGTTTTTCATGGGCGTCATGTTGGATAGAAATGACATTCCTATAAGAGGGTTTTTCGCATCGTATTTAGGGCCGACGGTTTTTCGATAGTTTTTCGATATGGTTATGGATTCTTCCGGGTTGATAAAATCGATATTCTCTTTCAGGAAGGGAAGGAAAAATCCCAGGTTATTCAACATATCGTTCGCGATTCTTTTGAGGTCATCGCTGGCCGATCCTGAGGGGGAATTTGTGAGGAAGGCGGTAACGCTGATGGCCCTCTTTCCATCAGGGGCACGCAGGGTGTTCCCCGGTTCGCTCGTCTCCAGCAGCAGGAGATTCCCATTTTCAAGGGGTTTCGTTTCATCCGGAACCACGACAACATATGTCCCCATCCTTTCCGGGATACACCGGTCATACACCCCCATATGCAGGGTAAAGGGATAGAGGGATGGCTGCCTTCTGCTATACCGTTTCCTGAGGGATGAAAGTTCTCGGTTTTCCTCCAGGAGAGAAACAAATTTCTCATAACAGGTGCTTATGATGATGTTCCTCCCGTAGATGGTCGGTATGGAATCATCGTCCGTTTTTACGTTGACCTTGACGACCCTTTCGATATCGAGTGTCGAGATGGGGTGTTCTTCTATAACCCCTCCGGCGGCCTCAAATTTTTGCTTCAGCCTCGCTATAAGAAGATGTTTTCCCTCCCTGTAGTAGGATAGCCCCTGCAGGGCCACGGAGAGTGTCCGTGCAAAAGAGATTGGGCTTATAGACCGGGGATCGAGGTGTGACAGGAGAAGAATCTGTGCCTCCAGCATCTTGGCGAGTGACGGTTCTTGCCGAATCGCCTTGAGGCTTGCCGTAAAGGCCCTTTTCTTGAGAGCAATGAACGGTGTATTGAGGAGCAGCCGGATGTGGTCCTTCAGGGTTTCCGGCCGGAGGTGCAGGCCCTTGTCGATCAGGCCTGATGCAACGGAGGCGCTCTTTGAGAGAGAACTATAGAAGCTGAGTATTGCC
>JAFCZZ010000318.1 GCA_019314085.1 Deltaproteobacteria bacterium
GGTCATCACGAATCCCACCCCGAAGACAACCGGCGCGGAGGGTGGGAGGTTCTCGACCGCCCACTGTGCCACTCGCGGATTGATGTAGTGGTAGAAGATGCCGTTCAGGCACATGAGGATCAGTGTGTTCTGCCCCATCCAGACGAGCGTCTTCTGCGCGGGGGTGACGCGGGCCAGGAAGAGGATGCCGAGAGATCCCACCACCGCCGTGAAGGGGAACCAGAGGAAGTGCCCGTGCGAGGCGAATATGATCACCACGGCGTCATAGGGGGGGAAGGGGAACAACCCGGTGTTGAGGTTGTAGGTAAACAGGACGATCAGGAAGCAGATGATCATCCCGGGCACGGTGATCCGCGGCGATACCTTCTCCGTGAGGACCTTTGTGCGTCCCAGATAAATCCCCAGCAGGTAGAACGCGTACATGGTGATGGCCTCGTGGATGAAGAGGTAGTTCCAGCCGATGGTCCTTCCCTTCACCGGGTTAAAGATGTCGAGTTCCAGGTTGAACCAGTACCCCACCACGTAAAAAAGGGCGGCGCCGATCAGGATCTTCGCGTTGGATTTGAGAAATCGGAAGGCCGCGTAGTGGACCATTTCGACGGAAAAAATCATCAGGATAAACCACGACGGCACGCAGAACATAGGGATCCCGAAGGCCGTGTTCAGGAGTCCGGTCAGGTACCCGTCGACGCTGGGCAGGCGCAGGTGTGGAAATGCCTGCTCGGCAAAGAAAACGGGGAGCACCATAAAGACTGCGGTGAAAAATACGAAGGGGAGAAGACGAGAAAGGACACGGTATTTGAGATATCTGCCGAAACCGAGCATGAGGTCGCTTTCTCTGGCCACGTAGCCTGCCAGGACAAAAAAGAGCAGCATGTGAAATGAATAGACGAATTTGTACTGGGCCGCGGCGGCCGGGTTTTCCAGCAGCATGATCCGCTCGATGAAGTGACCGTAAAAAACCAGCGCCATGGCGTACAGCCGGGCGATATCGATCACCAGGATTTGTTTCGTGCCGGCTGTTTCCATCCGTACGATCCTCCTCTTCTTCGCATTTTGCACCGTCGCGAGGATGGCCGACGGTCTGATGCTGTTGCTTCAGGATTATAAAGGGGAGGGGTTAAGGCGAATGCCTTAACCCCTCTGATATCATGCGCTCCAGACTGAGTGCATGCGGGTATCACAACGGGGCGGTTATTTCACGCGACCCTCCCGCCATGCCTTGATGAGCTGGTCATAGTCGACCGTCTCACCCTGCGGTTTCTCATTAACCTTCGCTTTCGGAGAACCAGGCTTATTCAGCCAGTAGGCCTCATCTCTCTTCTTGTTCAGCTTGGGACCGGCCACCTTCTGCACCTTTGCTCGCTCTATACGAGCCATTACCTTGTCCATCTCAGCGGCCAGGTTGTCCATGGCCCTGTCGACGGTCACTTCACCGGAAACCGCCTCACCGATATTCTGCCACCACAGTTGCGCCAGTTTCGGATAATCGGGCACGTTGGTGCCGGTGGGTGTCCAGGCGACACGGGCCGGGCTCCGGTAGAACTCCACGAGACCGCCCAGTTTCGGCGCGCGGTCGGTGAAGGACTGGTGACGGATGTCGCTGTCACGAATCGGCGTCAATCCCACGTGGGTCTTTTTGAGCGACGTGGTCTTGCTGACACAGAACTGCGCGAAGAGCCAGGCGGCTTTCCGGCGCTTCAGCGGCGTGCTCTTCATAAAGGTCCAAGAACCGCAGTCCTGATAGCCCAGCTTCATCCCCTCTTCCCAGTAAGGACCGTGGGGCGAGGGCGCCATACGCCATTTCGGGGTTCCGTCCGCGTTGACCGTCGGCCCCGGGGCTACCATGCTCGGTACGAATGCCGTATACCAGAAGATCTGCTGCGCCACGCTGCCGCCGGCTACGAAGGGCAGGTAGGTGTAAAAATCCATTCCCAGGGCACCGGGAGGCGCGTACTTCCGGAGCCATTCCATGTACTTGCGCAAGGCGTACTTGGCGGCCGGGCCGTTAGCGGCACCGCCGCGGGCAACGCTCGCGCCGACCGGACGGGAATCTTTATCGACGCGGATACCCCATTCGTCAATCGGGACACCGTTGGGAATCCCCTTGCTCCCCGCGCCGGCCATGCACAGCCACGCATCGGTAAACCGCCAGCCCAGATCCGGGGCCTTCTTGCCGTAGTCGTTATGACCGTACACGGCCTTGCCGTCGATCTCCTTGACATGCTCGGTGAAAAACTCGGCAATATCCTCGTAGGCCGACCAGTTGACCGGTACGCCCAGCTCGTAGCCGTAGATTTTCTTGAACTCCTTTCTGAAATCCAGACGTTTGAACCAGTCATAGCGGAACCAGTAGAGGTTCGCGAACTGCTGGTCCGGAAGCTGGTACATCTTCCCGTCCGGGGCGGTGGTGAAGGATTTGCCCATGAAGTCATCCACGTCGAGCGTGGGAAGGGTTACATTCTTCCCTTCACCCGTCATAAAATCGCTCAGGGGAACCACGAACCCGTATCGCCAGTGGGTGCCGATGAGATCGGAGTCGTTAACCCAGCCGTCATAGATATTCTTCCCGGACGCCCACTGCGTCTGGAGTTTTTCGATGACATCCCCTTCCTGAATCAGGTCATAGGAGACTTTGATCCCGGTGATCTCTTCGAAGGCCTTTGCCAGCACCTTGGCCTCATATTCGTGGGTCGGGATGGTCTCCGAGACGACCTTGATGTTCATCCCCTTGAAGGGCTTGGCAGCCTTGATGAACCACTTCATCTCCTTGAGCTGCTGCGCCTTCGATAGCGTGGACGGCTGGAATTCCTCTTCGACCCACTTCTTGGCGGCTGCCATGTCTGCGCTTGCCGGACTGGCAAAGCACACAAACAGTGCGGCCACAACCACCCCCAGGATTATCATCCCGGGTCCCCTCCTCAGTGTTTCGCGTAGCATAAAGACACCTCCTCTTACTAGCCTTTAGTGGTAGTCTTCGAGTACAACCGTCTCTATATCGGCGGCGCTAAGGCCGTGAACACCACGCAACATAGAAATAACTCCCCCTTTCTCTCTACCCCCAACGCATGACAATAATAATCCAGACCGCCGAAATAGGGAGCGCGATCCAGAGCGTGAGATCTGTGAGCCCGATCCAGGCAAGATGGATGAAGGCGCTCCCCAGCAATCCCAGAAAGAAGCGTGTGCCGCGCGTTGTGGGAATTATCAGGAAACCGCGGCGCTCGATCGTGGGCGATACCAGCTCCCATACGAGCATGCCGCACAGCATCAAAAAAATGGTAGTGAAGATGCCATAGTCAAGACCGGTCGCGCTGATGGTTCGCGTCATGATTGCCGCGATGGGTTTCGCTGCGGTTACCGTCAGTGTCCGGGCAAACAGCAGTTCGACCCAGCTGAACATGAAACAGAAAAACGCCGTCACTCCGACCCCGGCCCTGATCAGCGGGATAAAGATGGTAATGAAAAAACGGGGCAACCGGTACCCGTCGATAAAGGCGGTCTCATCGATCTCCTTGGGAATCCCGGACATGAAGCCTTCCAGTATCCACACCGCCAATGGGACGTTGAATAGACAATGCGCAAGCGCCACCGCAATATGCGTATCCAACAGCCCGATTGTGGTATACAGCTGGAAAAAGGGCAGCGCGAAGACAGCCGCCGGCGCCATACGGTTGGTCAGCAGCCAGAAGAATATCTGCCCGTCCCCCAGGAACCGGTAGCGTGAAAAGGCGTAGGCAGCGGGCAATGCCACGGACAACGAGATAACGGTGTTTATGCCGACGTAGATTATGGAATTGACATAACCCATGTACCATGATGAATCCGTAAGGATCTTCAGGTAGTTGGCAAATGTTATATCTTTCGGGTACAGGGCGAAGGACGCGAGGATGTCGGCGTTGGCCCTCAAGGACATGTTGAACATCCAGTAGATTGGAAGCACCAGGATTCCAAAGTATATGAGCAGGCCGATCGTTTTTTTCTTTGGTTTCACCCCTTTTCTCCTTTCCCCACATGAAGAAGCGCCTGGTAGAATATAAAACTGAAGAGCAGTACGATCAAAAAGTAGATCAGTGAAAATGCCCCGCCCGGTCCCAGGTCGAATTGCAGGAGGGCAATCTTGACTAGATAAATCGAGAGGAACGTGGTCGAATTGCCGGGGCCGCCTCCTGTAAGCACGAAGGGCTCAGCGTAGATCAGGAAACTGTCCATCCACCGCAGCAGCACGGCGATGGTGAGCACGCCGCGCATCTTGGGCAGCTGGATGTACCAGAAGGTCGCCCACGGCGACGCCCCGTCAATCCTGGCTGCCTGGTAGTACACCTCGGGGATCGCCCGCAGCCCCGCATAGGCCAGGAGGGCAACCAGCGGGGTCCAGTGCCAGACCTCCATCAACATCACGGTGATCCAGGCGTAGAGTGGCTTTGCCGTATGATCGAAGGGTACTTCCAGTAAATCCAGGCTGTTGATCCCTACACCGAGCAGGCCGATATCCGGCCGGGTAAAGATGATCCAGATGGACCCGATCACATTCCAGGGGATGAGCAGGGGGAGCGCCAGGATCACCAGGGCGGCGGAGACCCCCCACCCCTTTTTCGGCATCGCCAGCGCGATCAGTATCCCGAGGGGGATCTCTATCAGCAGGACGAGCCCGGAAAAGAGAAATTGACGCCACAGGGCGTCGTGCAGACGCTCGTTGGCCAGCATCTCCTTGAACCACTCCGTCCCGACAAAGACGGCCTCCCCCGGTCCAAAGATGTCCTGAACCGAGTAGTTGACCACGGTCATCAGGGGAATAAGGGCGCTGAAGGCGACAATCACAAAGACGGGGAGCACCAGAAACCATGCCCTGTTATCTTGCCATTTGTCCATACGCCACTCCTTCTATCTATGTAACCACCCGCCCGTCGGCGAACAGCCTGATCCATTCCTTCGGGAAGTGAACCCACACCGTGTCTTCGGAGACGGGTTTTCCCTCGGGCACCTTGGCCCGCAGGATGCGGCCGCCCAGCATGAGCGTCACGATCCGGTAACTGCCCTGATCCTCGATCATCGTCACCGTGGCCTCGACACCTGCCTCCCCCGGCTCTGAACGTACATCAAGGTACATCGGCCGGATTCCCACCTCCAGCTTTCCTTGCGCCTTGCGGCCCAGGGCCGCGGTTTCCTCGTCAAGGGGTATGACGGCGCCGTCGACCCGTGCCGCATTCCCCTCCAGGGTACACTCAAGGAAATTCATCCCCGGGCTGCCGATAAAGTATCCCACGAAGGTATGCGCGGGGTTTTCGAACAGGTCCTGGGGGGTGCCGATCTGCACGATCTCCCCCTCGACCATGATCGCGACCTGGTCGGCAAAGGTCAGGGCTTCAATCTGATCGTGCGTGACGTAGATCATGGTTATCTTCAACTGTTCGTGTATCTCTTTGAGCTTGCGCCGCAGGTGCCATTTCAGGTGCGGGTCGATGACGGTCAGGGGTTCATCAAAGAGGATGGCCGCCACGTCGGCTCTGACCAGCCCCCGGCCCAGCGAGACCTTCTGTTTCAGGTCCGCGGTCAATCCGGCAGCCCTCTTGTTAATAACGCCTGTCAAGTCGAGTATTTCGGCCACCTCGTGTACGCGCCGGTCGACCTCATCGTGTGGGATACCCCGGTTTTGCAGAGGGAAGGCCAGGTTGCCGAACACCGTCATGGTGTCGTACAGGACAGGGAACTGAAAAACCTGGGCGATGTTGCGCTTTTCCGGGGTCAGGGCGGAGACATCCTTCCCGTCGTACAGGACGCGACCGCTGGTGGGTTTCAGAAGGCCTGAAATGATGTTCAGCAGGGTTGTCTTGCCGCAGCCGGAGGGACCCAGCAGGGCATAGGCGCCCCCGTCTTCCCAGGTATCGTCGATCCGTTTCAGGGCGTAATCAGACTCTTTTTTGGGTCTGCGGAGGTAGCTGTGGGTGATGTCATGCAACTCAATGCGAGCCATGAGAGTCTCCTATCGCGGCCCCCCTTCAGGGGCACAGTGGTCCGGTGACGCAACAAGCGCGCCCAACTTATCGTACACAAAGAAGGAACGGGGGTCGACATGGATCGTTATCGGGGCTCCGATGCGAAATGGATGGATTCCGCTCGCCTGAATCACCAGGCGGGAGCTGTCATAGTCGGCATG
>JAFCZZ010000319.1 GCA_019314085.1 Deltaproteobacteria bacterium
GTTGGCTTGCAATCGTTCAGCATGTATGCAATTTCTTCCTCGTTGAGCCTCCAGTTGAGGGGAACCACGATAGCACCGATCTTCGCCGCAGCTCCGCACAGGATCATAAATTGATCACAGTTGCCTGATATGATGGCAATCCGATGACCCATTCCGGTCCCTTCGGCGACAAGACCGGCGGCACTTTGGTCGCATTGCTCCTGATAGGCCTTGAAGGTGGTGCGATTGTCGCCAAAGACAAACGCGTCTTTTCCGGGGTATAAGAGGGCATTCCGGGTGATGATATCGTACATCGTAAAATCATGCTGACTCATTCTCACACCTCTCACGAGTTCTTTGTTGCAAAAAAGCAGGCCCTCTGCCGACCGGGCACACTTTGCGGAAACGCGTTGTGGGCTGTCTACATTTTAGAAGATACAAACCCACCATCTATCGGAAAACAGATCCCGTAATGTAGCTCGACGCCGGAGAGAAACGGTGATATACATCCCAGAACCTGTTATAAAATAAGGGGTATGGTTACAGGAGATTGATTGCCATCGCCCGTGTGGGACATGCCTTGACGCACAGTTCACAGCCGTTGCACTTTTCGGGATCGAAGATGACCTCCATGGTGTTGTTGTCGATGTAGAGGGCTTCGGTCGAACAGAACGCCAGACATGAGCCGCAGTGCACGCACCTGTCGATATTCCGAGTCACGCTCTTTGAAAGCGGTTCAACGCTCAGACCCAGTTCCCTGAGATAGCGGATGGCCCGGTCAAAGTTTTTCTTCGTGCCGGTCAGGTCGAGGACCATTACCCCTTCTCTTCGCGGCGATATCCGTGCCCTCATTATATTGAAGGCAAGATTAAAATCCTTTACCAAGTTGTACACTACGGGCTTCTCAACGATGTCGGCGCCATAGCGAATAACTATCTTTTTTGAGTACATATTGCTCTCGTCTCCGGGTGTTCGGTTACCCTAATTTCACATAAGAGTCAAGGCCCTAATCGGCGAGCAGGGTGTCCCAGTCAAAGGATGGGAAGGTCTCGCTGAGCGGGTGATCATCGTCCACAACGTGGTGGGTCAGGTCCGTAAAAACCCGTTCGACGATCTCGCGGACCGGTTCCGGGGGCACAACATCATCACGACTGCCGTGATACAGGATGGTAGGTACGGCGATCTCCCGGGTCAGATAGGGGCTGAATTCCTCCAGATCGAGGGCTGGGGCCAGGAGTATGAGTCTCTTGATCGCCGATTTATTGTCACAGGCGTACATGGCGGACATCAGCCCCCCGTAGCTGGAGCCGACGAGGACGAGATTCCCTTTGCCGGCCAGGATTCGGCGAAGCTTGTCCATCCTCTTATCGAGGCTCCCCGTGTAATCCTCTATGATCATGCCGGGATACCGCTTCCTGAAGAATTGTGACTTGGTTCCCTGACTGCTCCCTTCCAGGCCATGCACGAAGACCCTGGTTGTCATGTGTCTCCTCCCCTTTTTGGCGTTTCGTTCTGCGTGGTTCATACTATTCAAAGGGGAATTTTGCAAGCGGCGTGAACGGGCGGCGGATTTTATTGCCTTGAAGATGGTGACTGTGTTAGAAGGTGCCCAAACAGAAAAAGGGTGGTTACGATGGTTGCGGTGAAGCCGTTTCGGGCCGTGAGGCCACAACAGCAATATGTCAAGGATGTTGCATCCTATCCCTATGATGTCATCGATTCACGTGAGGCGAGGCTGTTGACTCGCGAGAACGCAAAAAGTTTTCTCCGTATCGTGAAATCGGAGGTGGATTCCCCGGATGATACCGCCGACTGCGAGGAGGTCTATGAGCGGGCGCGGGAAAACCTGTACGACTTTCTGAGCGAGGGTACGCTGTTTCAGGATGAGAAGGCATGTTTCTATGTCTACCGGCAGGGGATGGGCGATCATGTCCAGTACGGGGTGGTGGGCTGCGTCGATGTGGCCGATTACGAGTCGGGGGTTATCAAACGGCACGAGCTGACACGGAGAGACAAAGAGGCCGACCGGACGAGACACATAGACAGGGTGAACGCGCAGACAGGTCCCATCTATCTGACGTACAGGGCAACAGAGGCCATCGACGGCATGGTCCGGGAGATTGTTGCCGGTGACCCGGAGTACGATTTTACGGCCGATGATGGAATAACCCACAGCGCATGGGTCGTGGCCAATGAGAATGTCATTGAAAAAATCAGGCAGGAATTCGGACAGCTCGATTCACTATATATAGCCGACGGTCATCACAGGGCGGCCGCGGCCGCGGCGGTTGCCCGGATGCGCCGGGAAGCAGACACGGGCCACACCGGAACGGAAGAGTATAACCGCACCCTTGCCGTGATATTCCCCCACAACCAGCTCAAGATCATGGATTACAACAGGGTGGTCAGAGATCTGGGCGGGCTCGGGGAGGAGGCCTTTGTCGGCAGGGTCCGGGAACACTTTGTCGTCTCCGAAAACTTCAGCCGCAGATCGCCACAGCGGCATGGCGAATTCGGGATGTATCTGAAGGGGAGATGGTACAGCCTTCAGATAGGAAAAAGAGCTCTCAAGGGGGATGACCCGGTCGCGGAGCTGGACGTATCACTGTTGCAGGACAATCTCTTGAGACCGGTGCTGGGGATAGACGATCCGCGAACCGACGAGAGGTTGCTCTTCGTGGGGGGGATACGGGGAATGGACGAGCTGGAACGGCTTGTGGATTCCGGTGAATACACGGTGGCCTTCTCCCTCTATCCCACGACCATGGATCAGATCATGCAGATCGCGGACAGGGGCGAGACCATGCCGCCGAAGTCCACCTGTTTTGAGCCGAAGCTCCGCAGCGGTATATTCGTTCATCTCCTGGATTGATCCGCCTGCGGCTGTCATACGTAAGCCCGGTCCTGAAAAGAGAGGAGATCCGAGAGATAATGGCGCCCCGGAACCGTAGATGCACCTTCCATGTGGCAATCCTGGGCGCTGTGCTGATTCTGTGTACAACCGCGCTGCCTCTGCATGCGGATGTCTACCGGTATCTGGACGAAGAGGGGACCCCCTGCTTCACCAATCTGATCCCGCCGACGGCTACCTATCAGGTCATTATCAAGGAAAGAAGAAGATTCTCGGGATCACGCTCGACGAAGAAATACGATAGGCAGATACAGGAGGCCTCCCGGAGGCATGGCGTTTCTTTTCCATTGCTTAAGGCCATTATAAAGGCAGAGTCGGATTTCGACCCGCGGGCCGTGTCGGAGAAAGGGGCGAAGGGGCTTATGCAGATCATGCCCTCCAACTTCAAGGCCCTCGG
>JAFCZZ010000644.1 GCA_019314085.1 Deltaproteobacteria bacterium
CTCTTCTCCCTGCTTTTCGTTGCTGTGTCGTTTGCCCGCTACTACCCCATCGCGGCGACGAATCCCGGAGTGAACCTGTTTCCCCTCAGCGACCCCAAGGGAGTGGACGCCAGCTACTATATGCTTGATTTGCCCGAAGCGCTGCGGGTTGCGGGGGGATGGGGGCACGTTCTGACGCTCTGCGTTTCAAATCTCGTTTGCCTGCTCGCTCCGGACGAGATCGACGGGGTTGCCCTGCTGGGGTTCTTCAGCCTCGCTTTCGCCTGGTCCGCCTACTACTTCGTGAGACCGCGCTTCAGGCGCCCGTGGCTTCAGGCGCCCGTGGCTTATCTTCGCCCTAGCCCCGTTCTCGCTCTACATTCACAGGATCGCCACGGCGGGGACATACGCACAGCTCTTTTCCATCTCGCTCTTCCTAGTAGCACTCGGCCTGTATTCGAGAGGCAGGAAATTGTGGGGGCTTTTGATGCTTATCCCCGTATTTCTTGCACACTTCTGGACCGGAGCGATACTAACTACCAGATCCCCGTATTTCTTGCACACTTCTGGACCGGAGCGATACTAACTACCAGTTTCATTGTTTACATCCTTGCCTTTGACAGGAGGGCTCTCGTGAGAAATTGGAAGTTTGGCCTCTCCCTTATTGCACTTATCTGCTTCTTTTTGAGATTTGAGAGTTGGCATAGGCTCATCGAGATTGCCCTTTGGTACTACTGGCAGGGTGGTAGCCCCCTCACGGACATATCCCTCAATCATTCCAATCTCGAGAATGCGGGTATCCTGTTGCTCGGGGGGATTGGAGTGCTAGGGCTGGAGCGAAGGGCCTATGAAAGGATGCTCGGGGCTTGGTTCCTCACCTTGGCTTTGACGATGCTCGCATTTTGGAGCTCTGTGGCAACGAGGGTGTGGATGATGATGCCCTTCTTGTTCCTGTCCCTTCCCGGCGCCGAATACCTCTTGGAGAGAGGGCATAGGCGTTTGGTTCCTGCGGTCGTTGCGATAATGTTGTGGAGCGGGTGGTTTATTGCCTAGAAAGAGGCGTAGCATGAGGCGGATACTGAGGGTTCTCTCGACGGATCAGGAGCTCACGGCCCGCGAAATCGCTAGGCGGACCGGCCTCAGCACGACTGAGGTCGCCGCATTCATGTGCAGGCACGCGCTATTGAGGTTCTTGAGGGACACGGACTGGCGGGTGGTGGCAGGGATCTTCGCGCTGTGGGCGGTGATGATCGCGGCGGTTGCCGTGGCGCGAGACGACTACGAGATCAGGGGGTTCGTCTCCGGGGTGGACGAAGACGGCTACTATATAATAGGCGATGCGCGCGTGAAGGCCCCGGGACTGAACCCCGACTGCGTGGGGAAATGGGTGGAGATAAAGGCTGACTGGCGGGGCACCAGGGTGGTCGTCCGGCTCTATGAAAGGGCAGAGCCAGAAGTTGAAAACCTCCCAGAAATTGAAAACCTTGAGGAGATGAGATGAGGCTGGCCGTCTCGCTGGTGGCAATGACGCTGATGGTGGGATCCATTGTCTGGCGGCATCCGGAGTACACTCTGCCGCGCCTCCTCAAGCGAAAAATTGGGGGGGCTGGCGGTCCAAGGGAACTGGCGAAGGGCATTCTGCTCGGCTTGGCGGGAACACCTGTGCTCTTTTTTCTCTGCTCGATCTCCGCCACCCTCGCGGTCTCGGTCACGGGGGTCCCGATCGCCGAGGCCGAGAACGCGATCACGGCGATCTGGCGCATTTCCCCCCTTCTTCTCCTCGCTGTCGGCATAGCGGCGGCGATCGTCGAGGAGCTCATCTTCAGAGGCATCTTGCTCGACTTCGCCAGAGATCGGTGGGGGTTTCCCGCCGCACTGCTGGTCAGCTCCGCGGTCTTCGCCCTCTTTCACCTGTCCAACGCGGGGTTCAACGCCACTGCTGCGGTCCACCCGTTCGTCGCGGGGCTCCTGCTCGGGCTCCTGTGCAGATCCGGTGGACTGAGGGCCAGCATCACCGCGCACGCGGAGGTCAGGTTTTCTTCCCGAATGTCCTAGCCACCCATCTTCGGTCTGCCTCAAATCGCCTGCCGAGGTGGTCGGTCCTGCGGCGGAACACGCTCTGCGCGTGGAGCATCCCCAGAACCGAGCGCTTGCCGTATTTCTTGACCGCCTTCTCCAGTGCCCTGCGCCTCGTCGCAGCCGGGGCCTTGACGCGGTAGCCGAGGCGCGTGAGCCTTCCGGGATGCTTTATTTCTATTATCTTCCTCCCCCGGCCAGGAGCCCCGCGGTCCCTGATCCTGTAGGTCGTCGGGCGAACCCTTGTGGCGCGAACGAGGGTGCCATCCTTGCGCCTATATGCCCGCCGCAGATAGCCCCTACGGCGGACGATCAGCTTCCTTTTGCTACTCGACATCAAATCTACCTTTTTCTGCGCTTTCGGGACGCCTTCCTTCTGCCGACCACTACGGTCTGCCACTTGAAGCCCAGGGGGCGGATGCGGAGGGGCGCTGGCACGATCCTGATCTTGAACCCGTCCTTGCGCGCGATTTCCGCCATCTTCAGGGCATCCTTCTTCGTCTTGAACGGCGACCAGTCGAATATCTTTTTTATTTTCATCTGTCCACGATGGAAAGCTGAGATCTCCGCATTATTAAAA
>JAFCZZ010000320.1 GCA_019314085.1 Deltaproteobacteria bacterium
GTAGGCGTTGCCAGGTACGGTCCAGGAATCACCGCTGCTAAGGAAGACTATGACGCGGGTATTGACTGGGTTCTCGCGGAGCTTGCGGCCATCGAGGTTCCCGAACGTAAGCCCCGAGGAGATCCAGCTAACTACGAGCGTGTAAAGAGGATCGGCGACTCTCTTCACAAGAAGAGATTGGCTAGGCTCGGCGCGGGTGCAGCCAGCTGAACCCGGCCGATCTAGAATGGAGTGGTGAGATATGCGAACCAGAGAGGTTGTAATCGAATATCGTAAAACCATCGCGGATAGTGGAACTGAAACCGTAGACATCGACCTGACTGATCCCGTGACTCAGCTGGACTTGTGGTTTTTCCTTAAGAACGGGGCAGCCGTAGCGCCTAACGTTCCACCGGCGTCTATCATATCTAAGATCGAGCTTGTAGACGGTAGCGACGTGCTTTGGAGCCTTAACGGACACGAGGCGATCGCCCTCTACTGTTTCGACCGTGGGAAAGAGCCGTTCAGGTGGCTGCAAGAGAAAGCTGGCATGAGCCAGTACGAGAACTTCCCGATCTGTCCAGGACGGTTCAAGGGAGACCAAGAGTACGCCTTTGACTTTACCAGGTTCACCAACCCGCAGCTGAAGATCACGTGGGCTAAAAACGCGCTTCACGCTTCGGGCTCTCTGCAGTACAGCCTTTTCGCAACGGTGATGGAAGGCGTCCCTAAGCCTAAGGCTTGGCTGATGACTAAGCCGGTTGAAACGTTTACCAGCGCGGCGAGCGGCGACAAACGCATCGACCTGCCTGTGGACTATCCTTACCGTAAGCTGCTTGTGAGGGCTTACGAGTCCGGCGTGGATATGAACGACACGATAACCAAGCTGAAACTCAGCGTGGACATGGATAAGTTCATACCTTTCGATCTTTACAGCGACGACTTCATATTTCTAATGTGGCAGTGGTTCAAGCCTGTGCACCTCTATAAACGGGACTTCATAACTAACGGTGCTGCTAGGGACACGTGGATGGGTGTGTACTGTTTCGGTCACATCTGTCCGGACGAGGGCGCGGAAATAGTTAGGGCCACCGGAACTCACGGCTGCCAGTACACCGTCGGCAGCATCGACAACGCGGGCAGCGCTTTAGACAACGTAAGCGTGATCTATCACGCTTGGGGCGTAACGCCTGAAAACACGTTTTGCTATCCCTTCGGAGACCAAATGAAGCCTGAGGAATGGTTTAAAGCCCCTGACTACAAGAGCATACGGCTGTTCTTAACGCAGGGCAACGCCGACGCGGACGTAAGCGTGATCCTGCAGCAAGAGCGTCCTTACACTTAAAACCTCCCCTTTTTTTTTGCGGTTTACACGTGTGGAGCGTGTAATGTATGGGTGAAACGCTTAGGCAGATTTACCGGGTTGAACTCAAGACGAAGGCACCTTCTACAGACGACGTCGTCCTTAAAGGTCCAGCCATCCCGGAGGGCTACGTGGCCCTCATCGAGACCGTACACCTGATCGACTTGACCACGGCTAATAAAACGATGAGAATCGGCTACGAACGGGCTGGAGAACAGTTTTGGATGAGCCGCCGCAACGCAGGCACCGGCAACTATGACCTACGGTTTAGGCTTCACGTCGAGTTCGCGCCTGGAGAAAGGCCGATAGCCATGGTGGAGTCTCCGACTAAGGGCGACGAGATCCTCTTCGTGTGCAGAGGCTTCCTCCAACCCGTTAAAGGTAGCGGTTGAAGCCGTGTTTTTCGCTTGGGACATCACAATTCCAGCAGACACTTCCGAGGATGATCCTGTTAAGAAAGATTTGGTTTTGACTAAAGGCATAATCGACCGGCTTGACATTAAGTTTCCGGCTGGCTGCCACGGCCTCGTAAAGGTTCGGCTGTTCAGGTTCGGCAGCCAACTGGTTCCGCTTTCAAGGGGCGAGTGGGTTACCGGCGACGGTGAAACCGTGCCGACGCAACTACGCTACGAGCTTCTCGAGGAACCTTACGCGCTAAAATTTGTCGGTTGCAGTCCAGGCACGCAGTACGAGCACACGGTTACGGTGCGGGTTAGTGTTACGCGGCCGCGTCCGGACCCGGTTCAGCAGCTGGTGGAGCTTCTTCACACTCTTTTGAGGAGGTTGAGGTTGATATGAGCGATCTGCCCGATTATACGGCGTATATAACTCAGAACATCGAGCTTCCCGCGGAGGAGCAGGGCCCTGTTATCCCGCGTCCTAAGGGCGGCGTTTTAGCTAAGGGCAGCATCACCACCTCGAGCAGCTATCAGACGGTGGCCGAGTACACGCCTACGGCCGGGAAAACTTTTCAGCTGACTAAGATACTTGTTTCACCGGAGCAGGATACGTGGGTTAGCTATTGGTGGGACGGCGTTCGGATTAGCGCGGAGATCCTGCTTACCGGCAAAATTCCTTTTACGGACTGGTTTCCATGGGACTACTACCCTATGAAAGGCGACGGCTCAAAAAAGTTTGAAGTGAAAGCTAAATATTACACGACTGAGGGCTATTGTGGTGTTGAAATCGTCGGTGAAGAGGTTGAATAGGTGATGAGCTATGCCTGAACCGCCCTCCATGACTAAAATCTTCGAGGAGCCATGGACCTATCTCGTTCCGCCGCCTCCGCCTCCGCCTCCGATGAGCCTGATCTTCCTGGAGAAATGGGGCGAGCCCTACGTTGAGCCACCTTCGTATAGGCAGCTTTTCGCGGAGCCGTGGAAGGCCTACGACCGGTTCGGTGCCCTTAGAGGCACAGCGCGCGTGGGCTTCAAGATTCTTACGTTGCCCCCGGTGCCCAGGATAAAACTGTATTGGCCGCCTGCCCCACCTTCTCCGCCCGCCATGTCGAAGATCTTCGAGGAGCCCTGGAGCGAGTGAGGTGTTAGCTGTGGTCTGGCAGGACTGGGACTGGGAGAAAATGCCTGTCCAGGATTACATTACGCTTACGTCTGAGGCCGCGGTTAGCCCTTATTGTAGCTTGAAGATCATCGCGGGCGGCCGGTGGAAGTTTTTCATAAAGCCGGAAATTGTCCCGATCGACCAGGTTAAGGCAGGTATGGTTATAACTTGGGTCCGCTTCACAGACGTGTCTAAGCCTTTACTCGTGGTTTTCCGCTATCAAGACGCCAATAACTATTATTATGCGCGGTTTGCCGGCGGCGCGAACGGCGGTTATATAGGCCGTGTTTACGGTGGCGTTGGAAAAACGTTTAAGGCGGGCACGTGGAGCCCGAGCGCTAACACTTGGTATCGGATCCGCGTC
>JAFCZZ010000321.1 GCA_019314085.1 Deltaproteobacteria bacterium
TCAGCATAAGGGCGCCACCGGCAGCTATGACCTTTCTCCCTCCGATCCGGTCAATTAATCGACCAGCCAGTACAGCAAAGAAGGCATAGGCCCAGAAGTGGATCGTAAAAGCGAGACCGATCGTTTGTCGAGACCAACCGGGGTCCTCCATAATAAAAGGGAACAAGGACGTCAGGATATATCGGCCCATGGGGCCAAAAAACGCAACCCCGGCAAGACCGCCAATGACAAACCATCCGTAAAAAACCTTCGATTCTTTGTTATCCTTCCCGTTTTCAAATCCGATTTTTCTGGTGTCCATTCCTTCTCCTGAGATAACGTCCCGTCCGGTTATTCTTTACTGTTGTTGCACTGCGGTTTTGATTACCCACAGCGTGTTCACAACTATGTCAATCTTGTCAGTCCCTGCCTCTCCGCCTTTGAAAGTGAATAAAATTACAGGGGAACTCCTTCGGTCACTCATCCTTCAATCGTACGAACCGGGGGAGGATACACCCCGTGAAGATAAGAGCCCCGATCACGATAAAACCGGTCCCGAACATTCCCGCGTCGCCCATGAGCCCGATCCCCGTCGGGAAGATGCCCGCGCCTACCAGGAAGGCAATGGGGATCGACATGGAAATGGCTATATGCCTGCTCGCGGGCGGAACAATCGCGGAGAGGACAGCAAAGCCCGCGGGGAAAAAGCAAACGGAACAGAGGGGCTGGAGAAGGACGACAGCCTTCAGCCAGGGCGCGGGGACAACCCCGAGGAGGATCGTTGTGATGCCGGTGATGAAGAAGACGATACGGATCGTTCTCATCTTGCCGAAATGGTCGGCGGCCCATCCCCCGAGAAAGATGGTCCCGAGCGTCAGGAAGCGGGAAATGGCGATCAGGGTATTCGCCTCCACCCGTCCGATGCCGTGCTCGGCGACGAGGTAGAGCGGGAGCATGGAGTACACCCCTGTCGTGCTCCCGATCCCCAGCGAGAAGAGGGCGGTGATGATCAGGAACGAGGGATTCCTGAAGAGCGCGAGAGCGGAGCGCAGGTCCGGCCTCTGACCATAAAAGTCCCCCGCCCGAAAGACACGGGAGAAAAAGATCCCCACCAGGAGGGCGACAATCCCGATAGCCGCCATCACCCCGCGCCACGAGAAAAAGACCAAAAGCGCCTCGGCCACAATGGGCGCCATCAGAAATGCCATATTGGGCGCAAACTCGTGAATGGCAAGGGCCTTCCCCCACCGGCTCGGATGCACGAGGTCGGTGATCGCCGCGATGCCCGAGGGGAGATAAAAGCCGGTGGCAAGTCCGAGCAAAAACATCCCCAGAGCGATGGTGTGCGCCGAACCCGCGAGGGAGACGAGAACCATCACAGAGCCGACCGTGACCAGAGAAAGGATAATGGTTGAACAATGGGTAATCCTCGAGGAGATAAAACCGGAACCGACGAGGGAGACAAAATGCCCGGCGGTCATAAAGAGGAAAAAAGACCCCACGGCCCCGTGGCCGAGCCCCAGGTCCGCCTCGACCGAGGGCATAAGAGGAGAAAGGACAACCCGGGAGATAAAATTGAGGAAGAAGACCACCGTCAGAAAAATGACCGACATGACGGGCAGCCGGAGGTCCAGCCCCTCCCCCTGTCCTTTGTCTCCCGCACCGTTCGGCGCCGCTTGATTGTCCATCTATCCGCTATCCTCTGTGCTCGATCTATTGATGTATCAAAGACAACTGCTTTCCTGTGCGCCCATTCATATAAACGAGGAGAACGGGAAAAAGCAAGGCTGGAATCGTCCAGCCGGTTTACGGTACATTCGGGCAGCGCCTCCGGGAACGGGCTCAATTCCCTTGACATCACAACAAAAAACCACTAGGAGCCTATCCTCTGGGAATATCACACAACGGGAGAGGCACATCAACGGAAATGGGATCGGAGGCACTGGCACTTATATGCGGCCTTGCCGCGGCGGCGAGTTTCGGGACCGGCGACTTCTGCGGCGGATTCGCGACGAAGCGAAGCAGTGTCTTCCGTGTTATTGTCATATCGCAGATCTTCGGCCTCGCCCTGATAGCCGGACTGGCCGTGGCACTTAAGGAACCTATCCCCTCCGGGGGAAACCTGGTGTTTGGCGGGCTGGCTGGTCTTTTCGGGACAGGCGGTCTCACGGCGCTGTACATCGGTCTCGCCCGGGGGCGCATGGGGATCGTGGCCCCGGTCAGCACCGTTGTCGGGGCAACCCTCCCCATCACCATCGGCATGTTCTTGGAAGGGGCGCCGTCAGTGGGTCAGATCCTCGGGCTGCTCCTGGGGCTCTGCGCAATCTGGTTTCTCGCCGGCGGGGGGGGCGCCGCATCGGTTCACCCGCATGAGCTGGGCCTGCCGATCCTGGCCGGTGTGGGATTCGGTTTCTTCTTTATCTTTATCGACCAGGTCAGTGAGACCGCGATCTTCTGGCCCTTGGTGATGGCGAGAATCGTATCGATTACGATGATCTCTGCATTCATCATGACACGCCGCCGGAAGATAGCGACGCCGTGGAAGGGTCAACTGCTCATCATCATCCTGCTGGCAGGGGCCTTCGACGCCGCGGGCAACGTCCTCTTCGCCCTGGCATCCAGCCTGGGACGGCTTGACATATCGACGACGCTTACCTCACTCTACCCCGCCGGGACCGTTTTTCTGGCCTGGCTCATCCTCAGAGAGCGGCTGGCCTCGCGGCAGTGGTTTGGCCTTGCGGTCGCACTCGCCGCGCTCGTCCTGATCGCCTCCTAAAATCAAAGAGCGGTATGTTGCAGCCGTCTGTATCAATTACACTAAACTGATCTATGCGTAAATCATCCTTGGTAAGCACGCCTCCACGGGGACCTATTGGACAGCGCCGCGACTGTCCTCAGTTAAGCAAACCTCTAGTTTCCAATTAGATACAATCATGTTCGACAATTCAAAGCATCATTTAACTGATATCATCCCTTCAGGATCATATTTCATGAGCAGGAGTCAGCCATATACGAATATCGTTACAGTGGACTGTGTTGTTCATATAATATTGATATTATATGTCATCTTACCCTATTTAAGAAACAATACCAATATAAGAAGGGATGCGTACAAAAGCTTTTTTTGTGAAACTATCAAAAAAATGCTTGACAAAATATTCCCATTGGTAATATTGACGGCTTTGTAAAAAGTTAGCTGGCAGATCTCCCGGAAAGACCGGTTGAAAGCACAGACTCGAAAAATATTTTACCAAGTGTACGCAAGTGTGTACACATCTGTTCTTT
>JAFCZZ010000322.1 GCA_019314085.1 Deltaproteobacteria bacterium
AGCCCCCGAGGCTCGTTCCGCGCAGCCGGTTGGGGTTGTGTCCGGGGGTGAACCCCCGGCGGAGGGCGTATCGGCCGGCCGGCCGACGGTTGACCAGGAGGCCATTCAGGCATTGGCGGCACAGATCCAGGAGAGCATGAACGACAAGAGTGTCAGCCTGTCCTTCTCCACGTATGGAAAGAATAATGACAAGATCTCTGTCACGGTGATTGACAAGGAAACGGGGGAGGTCATTCGGGAGATTCCACAGGAAGAGCTCCAGCAATTATCCGGCAAGATAGAGGAGATGGTGGGCATGGTCTTTGATAGAAGGGTCTAGAGGAGTTATTGACCTTCAGGTTCAGTCTTCCATGTCTGAGGTATCCCGGAGGAGTTCCCTCTGTCTCTTGAACACATATCGTATGATCATTTCCCGATCAGCCTCGGACAATCCTGTAAAATGAACGGCGGTGCGGTACCCATCCTTCGGGGATAAGGACGTGGACGACTTTACTTTTCCCATGACCGTTATCCATGTGCTCGAGACCAGGGGGAGGAAGAGCTTGAGTGCGATGGTATCGCCGATCGAAAAACCCTGGGTTGCAATGAAGCTCATCCCGGAACCGCTGATATTGACATATTCGGTGCCGACGGACATATATCGGTCGGTATCCCTGCTTTCAAGTATCTCCAGGATACGATCCATCTTCAGGTTTGCCTGATAGATAAGCTTGTAGAGCAGTTCCAGGTTGACCTCTTCGATTTCCGGTGTCTGGGGGAACTCACCGAAGATGTTTTTAAAGATGCCGTCCGGGTTGTCTCCGTACCGCTCGTATTCTTCCGGTGTAATCTTCCGGTAATCAACTCGCAACAGATCATCTACCCTCGCGTACCCTCTGCGGTTTTCCCCGACCACTTTCACTTCCGGAGAACGTTTTGAATCTCTCATGGTGTGCTCCCTCTCCCCTCCCCGTACCCGGCCCTTGCCGACGGGGGGTGTCATTTTTCTGTCATTGTGTTATGCCCGGTGACGGTAACGTACCCCGGAAGTTTCCCCCTTGCCCTTACTGCTTTGCCGCCCGAGATGCCGTGACATCCATATCCCACGGTCGGCCTTCAGGGCACTGCCCTTAACGGGTCAAGAAGCATTTTTTATGCCAGATTTGGAATGTTGAAATGTTCCCTGCGAGAGGAATATCGGCGGTGCGCCACGCTTTTCGTGAGGATTTGTGTCCTGCGCGTGGAATTTAACAGGAGCCGCAGTGGGCCGATATGAAT
This sequence comes from Deltaproteobacteria bacterium, assembly GCA_019314085.1. The sequence continues at coordinate 1,258 of JAFCZZ010000322.1, forward strand.
GTACCCACAACGTCTTTGTCAAACTGGGTGCTGCTGTTTTTTTTCAGTTCGTCTATCGCCATATCTATCGTGAGCGCCTCCCGGTAGGGGCGGTTGGTTATCATGGCATCGAAGGAGTCCGCCACGCTCAGAATCCTTGAGAGAAGAGGGATCTCTTTCCCCGAGAGCCCGGCGGGATATCCCCTGCCGTCCCATCTCTCGTGGTGGTGGAGGATAATCTTCCGCTCGGCATCCATAAGCGCAACCGCTTTCAGTATGTTTTCCCCGATGGTCGGATGTTCCTTAATGACCGTATATTCCTCTTCCGTCAGCCGGTCCTCTTTGAGAAGTATCTTATCCGGTATGGCGATCTTCCCTATGTCGTGCAGCATGCCCGCTATCCTGATAGATTCAATCTCCTTCTCCGAGCAGTTGAGGGCCTCTGCGGTCTTGACGGCAATCCCGGTTACATTCACTGAATGCCTTTCGGTATAGTGGTCTCGAAGTTGGATCGATGTGACCAGTGATTGAAAGGTGTCGGCGATGTTGGAGTACACGCTCTCGTATAGGATCTTATTCTCCATGTTCAGGGAGGCCCTTTTTGCCAGGGTGCGGATATAGTGCAGGTCGTCTCGAGTGAATGTGCGCCCATCTCTCTTTCCGGTCAGACTCAGGACGCCGAAGACCTTGCCCCGTATCATTAGGGGGGCGCAGATAACAGACTCAGAGAATTCGGCATCAGGACCTACAAGGATCGTCTCTTTATTTCGAACAACTTCTCTGAATAGTGCATCAAATGGGGGGGTATGGGCTTCGCGATAATCTCTTCCACTAGGGTCTCCGACAACCCTGAAATGGCAACTATCAGATCCCTCGTCGAGCAGCGCGAGGAAACAGTTTCCCCCGCCGGTTATCTGTAAGGCGAGCGAGGCGACTTCGCGGAAGATATCATCGTTTTCCCCGCTCATGCCTTCGATCGAATCATATATGTAATCCATCGTGAATAGCTTCTCGATGGTATTGTCTATTATTGTGTCATTCATATCTTCCTGGGAATGTGGGCTGATGTCTGTTTAACCGGATTTCTCGTTTTTGAGCAGGATATCCAACAGACTGTATGAGATTCTCTCGAAGGCCTCTTTCTTGCCGCCCTCGGATGACAGGGTTACCACATCGGCATATCTGGCTGAGTTCTCAGGCTCCGTCCGGACCGAGGTGTGCGCTCTGGTCTGTTTACTGTACGCCTTAAGAACATTCTCAACGTGATACGTCGATATCGTCACGATACATTCTCCTCCTGCGGATACCCCCCGGTTCAAGCTCTTACTTGCCTAATCGGCATCGGGATTTAAAACTTTAGACAAATTTTACATTTTCGCCGGTGAAGGACCGTTAATTTTCGATGGCAGGACACCTGGTATATAAATTGCTTTGTACTGACAGTGCACGAAAAAAAATAATATCGTAGCGATAGTGATGACTTTTTTCAAACCAGAGACAGTACGCGGTAACATCCTTATCCTCTTTGCCTTGGCGGCATTCTTTATCTGCTCGCCAGATGCAGAGGGCCTTGGTCTGGAGGCCGGAGATCAATATTACAGTGTCCAGGTAGCCTCATATAAAAATATTGACGGTGCTGCGGCACTGGTTACCCTGCTCAAGGGGAAGGGCTGTGATCCTTTCTGCAGAACGGTGGAGATCCCGGGGAAGGGAACGTGGCAGCGCATATGTGTGGGAAAATATACGGGCAGGGAAGGTGCGTTGAGGGCTGGGGAGGAACTGAGAGAAAGGGGAATAATCAAACATTTTATAATCGCGAAGGCGATCCCCGAAAAGAGAAGCCCTGCCTTGAACAGGGACACAAAAGTCCCCGCGCCGGACAAGAACGTACAAGGACCCGCACTGGGCAAGAACGCGCAGGACACTGAGAATGCCCTTGTGCCCCCTGTTCTGTTGAGGAAAAAAATCTCCTCCACCCCCGCTTCAACAGAGGAAAAGGCCGCTCTGCAAAATGCCGGAGACGGT
>JAFCZZ010000031.1 GCA_019314085.1 Deltaproteobacteria bacterium
ATTACACGCGATCAGTGCGATTAAGCCCGCCAGACTCCCTTCAGAGCAGCCAGGCCCCGCTTGTTCTCGAGCATGCGAGTTTCCCGATCCTCCACGGTCGCATCGGGCAGAGCCAGGATCTTCGACAGGTGCTCGGACATTTTCGGTCCCCACTTGCTCCAGAAGTTGTCCACCTTGAACGACTTTACCCTCACGCCCTGGGAAAATCGTCCGGGTCCGAGTTCGGTCGTCAGCTTGCGCCAGGTCTCTCTGGGGATGCCCTTCATGATCTCCGGCCATTTGCCAGACTCGATGAAGGCCGTGAGCTTTGACGCCCACAGATCCGCCTTGCCTGCCGCGAGCTCCATCGGGTTTACTGTAACTGCTGCAACCTCTGATTTATAAACGTCCGCTTGGCGCGGTGTAGTTCGCTTCCACTTGCGTGGCCCTCTTTCAGGCACGTACACCATATTGCTCACTACTGTACAATTCTGTGCATTTCATTATTTATAAATGTTTGCAAAGCCATAGGGATATGGTGGGGGGACCTCCAAATGCCTCGAAACTACGCCCTGTACAAGTTTGCCCGAGGAAAAGGGCTCAGATACATGCCTCCGTTCCCCCACATGAAGCCGGTCGAGGTCGAGATCATGCAGCGCTTTATCGAGCTCGCGCCCCTGGGAACAGAGTACGAGTACGACGTCCGCCTCTTCCCCGAGATCAAGCCGCTCGCCCCCGGTGCTGATGAGGAAGCATATAAGGCCTGGCTGCTGCTCAAGGCAAAGCGCATCGACGCCGTTGCCCACACGCCCGACGCCATCTGGATCCTGGAAGTGAAGGACCGGCTGCGCCCGAGCGCCGTGGGGCAGCTGCTCGTTTACAGAGATTTATACGACCGCCAGTTTCACCCGCTCAAGCCGCTGCGCCTGGGAGTCGTGTGCGGTGACGACGATCCCCTGGTTCGCCCCACGTGCGCGGAGCACGGGATCAAGGTGTGGGTTGTCGGGCCACCCAGCGCCCCGAAACGAGTTCTAGGATGATGACATGAAAAAAATCGAGGCTATCAAGCGCGCGGCTGCCGGGCACTTTCTGACGTACATCGTTGGCAATAAGTTCCCCATGATCGGCGCGCCCAAGCAGACGAGCCTCTGGCTCATGCAACCGCTGAAAAACCTCGTGCGTGCCGCGCTGCGCGAGCTCAGGCCGTTTTATCAACAATTTGCCAAAAAACCCCAGGAGCTTTCGCCCGCTGTCAAGGAGATCTGGCGCATGTTCGAGCTCCTCAAAGAGCGCGAGACCAACGAGAGCATGGTGCAGCTCTGGAGCGACATCCAGGTTTTGATCTGTTTTTTCTTTGAAGAGGATCTCGCCTACCGCTGGCGCCTGCAGTTCCTGGCCGAGCACGTTGATCTCGAGCGGCTCAAACCGTCAGAGGAGGACCGCTACTATCTCGAGCGAAAACGTGACTTCAAGTACCGCACGTGAATTCAAAAATTTTCTGAAATTTCATGCGACGTCAGATCAGCCCGCTCTTTCTCGCTCGGTTCGCCCGCCTTTTTTGGCCAAATTCGGGCGCTTTGAGCGCTTTTCTGGGGCTGATGATGTTTAAATTACCCTGCCGCCCCGAGGTGCTACCGAAGGAGCACCGAGGGGCGGGCGGGCGGCGACGACCAAGCGAAGCGTGGGAGGAGCCGCCCGCATGCCACAGCCAGCCGCTGACGACCAAGCGGAGCGTGGGAGGAAGCGGCTGGCGGCTCGATGGATCTGCGGGCGCTGACGACCAAGCGGAGCGTGGGAGGAAGCGCCCCCGGGGGGGTGCCCCTGCGGCGGGGGGGTCCCAACCCCCCCTGGCGAAGCCGAGCGAAGCGGAGCGGAGCGAGGCGAGCAGAGCAGAAAAATAAACCGTATTATGAGTAGTAGTAGTCGGAGCTTCAGGCAGCGTTCCTTCCTTTGCTCCTCCCCGGCTCGGGCGTCTCGCGTAGGTCGGTCGCTTCGCTCCCTCCTGCTCGACGCCCTCGCCTGAAACACGCTTCCTGCGGGCGCGTGTAGGAAGGGTTGGGATCGCGTTCCTAATTTTGTGGTACGCTCAGATCCGGGCGCTCGGGGGCTCTCTCTCAGCATGCTTTCCCTCGTGCCCCCTCGCGCCCCCAAAGCTGCCCCCTCGTGCCTCCGGTGCAGCTCCCCGCCCTCCAGCCCACAGCATCAGTGCGGCGGGCGGGAATTTCAAGGGCCAGCACGTAAAGCCGCTGCCCCTTGAAATTTTAAAAACATGTTCAGAGGTGCGATCCCGTTCGCCGGGGTGCTGTATTGTTACATATGTAACAATCAATGCAATATAAAATATATTTATGTATGATTGAGTGACCACTACTACTACTACTGTACGTTCTCTCTAAAGTTAATTTATAGAGAATAAGGGGGGTACGAAATCACTTCTGTCACATATACATCAATAACAACATTTATATATTTAAAAGATGATGTATACGCAAACGTAAAGAGGTGCGTACACATGAGGGAAACGTTTGTAGATAAGTGCAGCAGAGTGATTAAGAAACTCAGGGACAGCGGGAAAGAAAAGCAGGTCACGAGACAAGATCTGGACGCTGCAATTCGTGGCGAACTTTTGCTTTGGCGCAACGAGCACGTACTTGGCTTCATACGCACGATGGAAGCAGCAGGGTACATCAGACACATCCAGTATGGAGTCTACGAGCTGGTGAAGCACGAATGACGGCAACGAACCCGAAATGCCGGTTCTGCCAGCGAACGATCTATCCGTGGCAGGGCGAGGAACTGATCTCGTACAACGGGCACAGCTACCACGGCGTGTGCTTTTTTAAGTGGCTGATGGGGCGCCGCGGACAGCTCGAGGAGAAGCTGCAAAAAAAGGGACTGACGGAATCAGAGCGCGAAGAGCTGAAAGAATTAGAAGCCCTCGGGCAGCCCTGATCCGCCCGGGGACTTTATCTTTTTTTCACGTTGGGCTCACGAGGATCTGCCGCCCGCACCGCAGGCACTCGTAGATCAGCTTGCCGTGAGCCTCACCCATGTACTCGAAGCGGCGGATTGTGCCACACTCAGGGCACAGCGCTCGGATGTGCAGCGGCGGTCTCGGCATTTGACTCACTTCCTCTTTCTCCCCGCCCTTTTAATTTCTCGCAGCAGATTTTCCCCCGTTTCACACCCTTTCGGGAAGGGCACGACAATTATTAAGTCGCCGTCTCTGTCAATGCCCGCCTTCGCAATGTACCCATTCAAGGCTCCCAGCTTCTTGTCGTTAACGAGATCCATCTTGCTGTATTTCATGCTATCCATTTCGCCTCACTCTTCCTCTTCCAGCACCCAACGAAGCTCGTCTATTCGCTGACAAACTTTCTCGTATATCAGGCCATCCTCTCTCTCCTTCTCGAGCCAATTCCTAACCTCCTGCCAGAAAACCAGCCGCTCTTCGATTTGCTCTATATTTTTCATCGCCTCACTCCTCAATCGGTGCCTGGAACCCGCACACGAGCGACGCGCACCACACCAGGCGCGCTTTGCGGTCGATGCGCAGACGGCTGCCGCACATCGGACACAGCTCGGCGGGCACGTACTCGACTTTCTCCTCGAGTTCTTCCGGTTCTATACAACACACGTTTACCACCTCGCCCTCGTGTTGGCCAGAGCTTGCTTATAAAGGAAAAACACGGCTTTCACACCCCCCGCACGAGCGAAAGCCAGAGCGCCAGCCACACCACAATCATCAGAATCAGCCCCACGATTTCCGCTCTCTCAATCATCGCGCTCATCGCTCCCCCGCCTGCGGGTCGTTCAAAAACCCCTGCATGAGTTTTGCACAGTTGCAGCACAGGTAGTATATGTCGTCCTCATCGCCCACGTTCTCGACGTGCACGATGTACCAATCGTTGCGCTCGGCGCACTCGTCCGGGCTCTCATCTATGTCGCACGCCAGCACGTTGCCGCAGTGCGCACACGCGATCCCGGGCCTGTATCCGTGGTGTACCATTTTCAAATCACCCTGTGCGCGGTGGAGCCGGGCGCGCGCTGGACGTTGGGAGAGATGCGGGAAGAAAATGCATCAAATACGCACCCGGCCCCGTTCCCGTGATCATGGTCTCTTCTCAACAATTTCGAACCCTCTCAGCTGCACTTTTGTGAGCTCCCGCAGCAGCTTTCCGGTCTGCACCTCAAACATCTTCATGAGCATGTCGATCTTCGCGAGGCAGTCCCTGCACACGACCACCTGGACGAGATCCTCCTGTGGCTTCCCGACGCCGCAGAGATGGCAGGGAAAAACCGGCGACGGCTCACGTGCGAGCGCTTCCGGTGCTGCGGGTTCGAGCGCCTGGCGTGTTTCCGGTGTCACTCCCTCCGGCCTCTCGAGCGTGTCGGCGAGAACGGGGTACTTAGCACGAATGCAGTCCGGACAGAGCAGCTCGCCCCCCACCTTCTTCAGATCCTCGCTGGGCCTGTGGCATACGTCGCAGAGCTTGAACGCCCAGCGATCGATGAACTGATGCAGCGCTTCAGAGCTCCAGTTTCCTTGCCGCGCTAACCGGTACGCTTCGAGCTGCTTCGACTGATCCTCCACCCGCGTGAGCTCCTTCGCCGCCTCTAGCGAGAACGTTCCGATCACGACGTCCTCGACTATCTCTGTCGGCAGCTTTGACACTTTGATGATTTCATTGACCCACCGTGTGGGGCGGTTGATCAGTTTTGCAATATCTCCCGGGCTCATGTGCTGCTTCTCGACCAAATCTTTGATTTTCACGACGAACTGACCGGGCCTGATCTGCCCCCTCGCGAGGTTCTCGGACAGCGATATGAGCTCGGCGTCGTAGGGCTCAATGTCGAAAACTTTCACGCGGATGAGCTGCTGCCCCGCCTCGATCGCTTTACGCACGCGCCCCTCGCCGTAAATTAATATTAACGAATCTCCCTCGCGCCTGCATGCGGGTTCCTGGAGGATCCCCCAGCGCTGCATCGACTCGTCCATCGATACATCCGCGTCCTCGTCCCTCTCCGCTCGCACCCTCCCACCAGGAATCACGATGCGGCGGGGATCAACGTCTATAAATTCCGTGTGCACGCTCATCTCACACCACGATCCTCGGGAATCCTTCCGCGTCCACGTCCGTCTCGACTTCCAGCCCCGCGTGCGGCCAGTGCCCGTATCTCTTCAAAAACTTGGCGAAGTTGCTGCGCTTGTTTTTCAACACACGCACAAACTGCGCATGGTTCACGATGCTCCACTCTCCCGCGTTGTACTCTGCTCCACGTGGCATGCTCGTCGTGAGCTGCGCCCCGTCCTCGGTCTCGATAACAACCACGCGATCCTCCGGGCGCTTCGCCTTTTCGCCAAAGACGTCCTTCGCCTGTGCGATGTAGACGTTGGACACTTTCGACCTGCTGCGCGTGCTCTCCTTCAGCAGCTCGTCGAGGTTTACCTGAAAACTCGCATCCGCCACGCTCGTCACTCTCCCACGTCCGGGAAGATCTGCTCAGCCCGGGCCAGGTGACCCATCGCTTCCTGGAGTGCGCGCTTTGCAAGTTTGAGCTGATCGCGCACGTCCCTCAGTCGCTGCACGTCGTCGCTAGATGATGTTCTCATGCTGCTGCGCCTCTTCACTCTCGACGACCTCCTCGTGTCTGGCAGCTCGCTCTTCCTCCGTGAGCGGCTCACCCTCGCCTCGCTCCTCGCGTGCGGTCCCTCGCTCGAGGCCCGTCCCGCGGGGAGGCAGCTCTCTCAAAACTTCGCGTGTTTCTTTAACTATCTGGCCGTCCATGCTTTCCACGATGCTCTCGACGTGCTCGAGCAGGTCTTTGAGCTGTATCGTGTCCAGACCCGCCAGTTCAAGTTCAATTCTCGCTTTCATCATACCACCCCTATGGGTATATGGGGTAGGGGGGGTATATAAAGGTATCGGTGCGCGTGGATCTATCGCCGTTTCTGTCGCTCCGCAACTTTCAGCTTGACCTCGTAACCCGCAATTCCACCGATGATTGCACTGGTCATCGCCAGGAGAGCGTGGTCGTATCCCATGGCCATGGCCACGCATACGATCACTGTCAGGCACACGATGGCGGCGATTTTTACGCGGTCGTCTGGTAGATCTTTGCGATGCATATTTTATCACTGCTCTGCCGTGTATGTTAACAGCAAGCCATATATTGCTATGTCATAACCGAAAGTGTCCGCTGCATCTCCTCCGAGTCGCTCCAGCTGAACAGTAACATAGTCGCCCTTTGCCAGATTTGACATCGTGAGTCCAACATCAGTTTCATAGAATGTTGCCAAAGCGGGGACATCAATAGTTACGGATGATGGGTCGTCTGTGTGTTGCCCTGTGCCCTCTCCCGCCGCCGCATACTTTGCGAGCGCATCTGCCACCCAGTCCTGCCCTGCCGTCCCCATCGGGCTACCGGACCACAAAACCTTCAAGCTCGTGAAAGAAACAAAGTCGGATGGAACTCTGAAGATGAAGCGGACATTCTGCGTTGAACCGGCTGCGAGAGCGATTACGGGCCAATATGCTTCGTAAGTTGCGTTCCCCGTGTAAGTCTCAGAGGGGGGAACAAAGAGCGTCCTTGTCACATTCGTGTGCTTGTCCGCCCCGTGCATTGAGACACCAACATCTCCGGCGCCCCAAGCAGCAGCTCCCCGCACGAGTGCCTGCCCCTCTGTCGCAGTTGGCAATTTCGCGATTTGACCATCTGAAAGCCCGACCCCGGATGCGAGCTTCGCGTCGGTGACCTCTCCGTCCCCGATCTTGGGAGATCCCACCGCTCCGTCCGCGATCTTCGTACCCGTCACAGCACCCGCGGCCAGATGCCCTTCCTTCACAGCTCCAAGCGCTATTTCCGGAGATCCCACTTCTCCATCGAGAATGTGTCCTGCGCGGATAGCATCGAGAGCGATTTCAGGAGATCCCACCTCTCCATCCGCGATGTGTCCCGACTTCACCGCGCTGAGCGCGATCTGTGGCGACCCAACAGCGCCATCAGCAATCTTAGCAGCCGTGACCGACTTGTCAGCGTGATCTATGACACCGGCCACTTCTTTATCTGTCAGATCGGTGTGCTTCGAGACTCCCGCGACCGCCCACTCGTGCCGTCCCGTCGCTGCGTCGTATGTCAGGGCCTCACCGTCTGCCGGCGAGTCTATCGCGTCCAGGTGCCCGGGCTTGATCGCTCCCGCTGCGATCTGCGGACTCCCTACTGCCCCGTCCGCGATCTTGGCAGCCGTGACCGAGCCGTCGGGATGGTCGATCGTCGCCGCCGTCTTGTGGGTCGTCAGGTGGTCCTCTGTTGCCGTCGCCTCTCCCGGGATGTTTCCGGATACCTTGGCCCCGCTCACCCCGACTATCTTTGCGTCCGTCACGGATCCATCAGCGTGATCTATCACGCCCCCGACTTCCTTGTCCGTGAGCTCCGTGTGTTTTGTTACTCCTGCTACCGACTTCCACTCAAACTTGCCCGATGCCGCATCGTAGGTCAGAGCTTCCCCGTCCGCAGCGCTGTCTACTGCCTCGATGTGGGGAGATCCTATCGCCCCATCGGCTATCTGCTCGGCGATGATCGATTTGCTTGCGATGAGCCCCTCGTAGAGCTGGCAGTACGATCCCGTCCCGGCGTCGTATATGTCCCCGGTGAGCATGCCGCTCATCACGCACGCCTGGACGCGCGTCCAGCTGCAGTCTGGATCTATGTATATCGCGAGCCGCTGGGTCGGACCGGTCGCAACGGTCTGCGAAAAGTAGCAGCCCGCCACCTGAAAGCCGTTAGCGTGCGTGAGCAGTATGCCGTCGTAGTCGTTCGCGTGCGATTGCGAGTTCCCGCTCACGTCGAAGTCGTAGATGCCTCCTCCGTGCTCTGCGAAGATCACCGCGCCGAACTGGCCGTTCCCGTCGATCGACCCCTTTGCCGCGAACACCGTTCCCTCGAGCACGTACAGCCCGTAGCGGTCGTTGTTGTTTAACTCCACGTCCACCATGTCGACCCTGCGCGCATACGTCGCCATCCCGTCAGCGCCGCACAGGTAGACGCCCACGTGGCGCAGGAACGCCGTGCGCACCGCGTCGTGCAGGTAGATCCCCTCGTCGTGCGCGCCCTCGATCTCCACGTCCTCGATCACCACCCCGCCGACCGACAGCGTGTCCCCCGACGCCTCGATCACGTGCGAAGTGCCGGTCTGGTTCGCGCGGTTGCCGTCGAGATGCAGGCGCTTGATATGCGCAAAATTCGTCGTCTGCCCTGAGATCCCGATCGCGATGATGTCCGAGTTCGCCCCGTTCGTGAGGTGGATGCACGCCAGGATGCTTTCCCCCTCGAGCACGTGGTACCCGCCGTAGAGCCGCAGCGCTGCGCTGACGTAGTAGTCACCGGCTAATAAGACGACCTTTCCTCCTGTCGATTTGCACTCGTCCAGCGCCGACTGGATTTCCACCTGGTCGTCCTTCCCATCGCAGACGTACTTCGCCAGCCCCTTGTTCTCCGAGTTGTGCGCCGCCACGACCACCTGCGCCGTGCGCGTGTCCGGCTGCGTTGCGTACAGGCTCGTCATCTGTCATCTACCTCACATCCCGACTGCTGATCCATAAAGTTTTCCCGTCCCGCTCACCGTGCGCGCCTCGAACGATCTCACCTTTGCGGGGATCGCATACGTTTGATTTGCTCTTAAGTGCCGCTCGCCCGTGAACCGAGCGCCCAGGCGTCTGACATACGCCTCTGTGTTTGCCTCGAGCTCTATCGCCTGGAAATCACCGTGAAGATGGATCTCTTTCCACTCCGTCGTGATGTCAGCCTCGAACCCGGTCCACGCGTCGTAGCCCTCGGCCGGGAGAGAAAAGCGCTCCCCCATGCCCGGCAGCCTTGGCAGCCGCGCAGGTGGCACGGTATCCAAAACTTCGATCGTGTACGGATGATAAAGCTGCAGTAAATCGTTACGCTCGAGCTCGCTAGCAACTACCACGAGCTCACCCCTACGTCAGATCCACCGACTTCCAGGCAGACCCGTCCCAGATTGCAAAAGATCCAGTGTCAGTTCCGAAATAGACGTCTCCCGGATTCGTCCCGCTCGCTGGGCGGTCTGCGTTTGCCCCCTGCCTGATCCGGAAAATTCCCGGTGACGCTATTTTAGGCGATGAAATAGCCTCGTCGATGATCTTCGCTGTTGTCACCGCACCGTCTTCCAGGTGTCCCGTCTTGATCGCTGCTAGCGCTATCTCCGGAGATCCCACCGCACCGTCGAGGATCTTCGGCGACGTCACCGCGTCGCTGTCAATGTGTCCCGCTTTCACGGCTGCCAGCGCAATTTTTGGAGATCCCACCTCTCCATCCGCGATGTGTCCCGACTTCACCGCGCTGAGCGCTATCTGTGGACTGCCAACTGCGCCTTCCTTGATATCTGCTGCAACGATCACCTTCGGCCCTATCCTTCTCGAGTCAAGTTCCACCATGTTAATTCACCTACCCTTTCGTTTCCTCCACTTTAACTTCGACCGAGACGTCTATCGTCCCCGAGTCCGCCGCTGCTTCGATCACGTACTCGTTCCTGGGGCCGAGCATGATGTCGAGATACTGCGGCAGCTTGTAGTGGTTCCACTGATCGTAGTCCCACTCGTCGATCTCCTCCGTGTCCCGCTTCGTGTAGATGATTCCAGGAGACGAGTAGTAGTTGCGGACCTCCACGATCCTGCGCGTGTATCCTTCCGGACACGTGATCTTCCCGACCTCTGTCTTTGTCGTCCCAATTGAAGTCTTGCTCACGCGGAGAGTTTTCGTTACCATACGCTCACCATCACACCAGCTGGCGATGCACGCCGATCAGCCCGAGCTTGTAGTATCCTGCCGACCTGTTCGTCGTCACGTGATCGACGTCGTACTTTATGCCGTACTTGTGCCCCTTGCCAAGGATGTACGGTTCTGGAAGCCTGAAGATGCGCTTGTAGAGTATGTCCGCCTGGAGCTCGTTCCCAGATGCGGGATCCACCAGGAAGCCCTCCTGCGTTTCCGGGGTCCCGATCATCACCCCCTCGTCGATGAGCTTCACGCGGTCCAGGTGGGTGTCGGTGCTCACGTTGTTGTTCCCGCACACGATCGCGGTGAGGTCGAACTGCTCGGTGTTCTTGACCTGTCCGTCGTCCACGAGCGAGTGAACTCCCGCAGGCAGTAGGTTGTAGTCAAAGCTGGCGTCCGTCGCGTCCGCAGATATTGTCCCGGAGTGCGAGATCCAATAAATATGATTCATGACTTTGCACTGGCTGCCCCCTGGGAGTGTCTTGTCGCCCGGAGCTGTGGCCTCCACGCGGTCGTACCACGCAGTCAGCGCTGTGTAGGATCCAGACGGCGTGATCACGAGGTCCTCGTCATGCGCCGCATAGAGGTCCGCCCAGTCCGGGACTAAACTCTTGACCCAACTCAAGAATCCTAAGTTTTGCGGCCGCACGTCCCCTTTATCGATCAAAATACAATCAAGAGTTTCCACGTAGATCCGGAGCATGTGCCTGCTGCCTATCTCGATGTCGATGTAGTCCTCGGCCGAAGCTCCTGCGATAAATATGTCTTTCAAAACAGTGTGCCGCCCTATTTTGGGCTTGATGGTCAGAGCTCCGCTAGTCGTTGTGACCCGCTGCCACCGGGTCGGGGTTACGATTGCTGCTGCAGGTGTGGCCACGCTCTCACGCTCCTCCGTAATTACACGCGATCAGTGCGATTAAGCCCGCCAGACTCCCTTCAGAGCAGCCAGGCCCCGCTTGTTCTCGAGCATGCGAGTTTCCCGATCCTCCACGGTCGCATCGGGCAGAGCC
>JAFCZZ010000323.1 GCA_019314085.1 Deltaproteobacteria bacterium
AGCAGCTGATGGTTATCGACCAGATCGAAGAAATGGCGAAGGAGGAGAACCTCTGGGATGAGGAGAAGATGAACGTTGTCGATATCGATACGCGACGGGGTTCAAGAAAACCCTGCGTTATCGTGGTTGATTTTTCGACGGAAAACCTCTCCACCCAGGAACTTATTCGCGATATCAGTCTCGACGGGGCCTTTATAAAAACCGATCAGTCTCTTGTAATGGGCCAGGAGATTTCTCTCTCCTTTTCGGTTCCCAATTTTGAAAAATCATTTGAGGTGGCGGGGAAGGTCGTGCGGTTTAACGGCGAGGGGATCGGTGTCAAGTTCACGAATCTGACGAGAAGACAACAGGACATAATGATGTCCTTCATTGAAAGCATGGACGAGATCTAACCCTGCATCCTCTTTCCTGTACGATATTTTCAGGAATCAATTATTCCAGCCATTTGGCCTGAAGGGAAACCGTCTTTCTCCCCTGCTGTGTTTCCTGACGGCCCACTTCCTTAAAACCGTAGTTTTGATGAAATAATCGGGATATCTCGTTCTTGGGCCGGAGGTTGTATTCGCACGTCATGATCGGAATCTTTCGTTCTCTGGCGAACGCCTCAAGATCCCTGTATAAAATAGATGCGACCCCGTGCCGCCGACTATCGGGAACAACGACGATTCGATCAAGATATATGAAGGAATCGAACCGCTTTCTGAACCAGAGAAAATTCAAGCTGCCATATTCGGCAGACGGATCAAAGGCGATTAAAAATCCCACGATGCGGTGCGCAGACTCCGTCACACGAAAATATACGGCTCGCTCATGAAGGGTCCCCAAGTCACCGAGCGAAATCGATCCGACATGAAGGATATTGGCCTGATTGAGATCAAACAATTTCCGCAGCTCATCGGCAGTGACATCGCGAACGTGAAGGTCTTTCATAACGGGTCATATACCGTAACATGAGGAATGTATCAAACGATTGAATGCGGCTGGTCTTCTCCCTGTCTCTCCAGGCTTTCACCGCTGCTGACAGGGCCTATTCATCCAGAAATCTGTACTTCTTCTCTTTGAAAAACCGCAGACAGGCATCCACCGCTTCGGGATCGAACTGGGTTCCCCTGTTGGTGACAATCTCCTCCAGTGCCAGATCGATACCAAGGGCGGGGCGATAGGGACGATCCGACGCAATAGCTTCTACCACATCCGCCAAGGCGATGATTCTCGATTCAAGCAAGATATCCTCCCCTTGTAACCCATTCGGATACCCGAGTCCATCCATTCGTTCATGGTGTTCCAACACCATTCGGGCAACAGGCCAGGGAAACTCGATATCCTTCAATATATCGTACCCGGACTGAGGGTGGAGCTTTATCAGAGAGAACTCCGTATCCGACAACCGTGTCGGTTTGCTGAGGATCTCCGTGGGAACGGATATCTTTCCAATATCGTGTATGCCCGCCGCCGTGGGGATACCGTCTATCTGCTTTTTCGATAATCCCATTTCCGAGGCGATCGAACGGGCAAGCTCGGCCACCCTGCGTTGGTGCCCCGCCGTGTAAGGATCTCTCGTTTCAACGACTATGGCCATGGCCTGGACGGTGGCACCAATGGCCTTTCTCAGCCGAGCCACACTCTGTTTGCTCTCGGTGATATTGCGGGCAATCCCCATGATCGCATACGGTTTACCGTCACGATATACGAGAGACGCTCTGGTTTCAAAATCCAGATATTCACCGTCCTTTCGCCGTAGCTTATATTCCTTTGTTTCCTTTTGGAATCCGCCCCCCACGATCTCTTCAAGCTGTTGCAGGGCTTGCGGAAACTGCTCCTGAGGCAGCAACAATGCAAAGTTCATTGAGGGGATATCCTCTCGATCATACCCCAGCAGGTCAAGAGCTGCCTGGTTGCCATCGAGAAAATTGCCTTCAAAATCGTGGCTGTAAATGCATTCGAGTGAACGATCAAAGAGGGAACGGAATCGCTCCTCGCTCTCTGTTATTGCCTGCTCTGCCAGCTTGCGATCGGTAATATCTCTGAAATTGAGGATGACCGCCCCTATCCCCGGTTCATCCATCTGATTGCTTCCACTATATCGACCCACCGCCAGGTTCCATCCCGGTGCCTGGCTCTGCATTCCGCCGTTTCGATATTCTCCGCCTTCTCAAACAGATAAACCCACTTGGTTGAAAGCATGGAAAGATCATCGGGATGGACGAACACACCCCAGTTCTGCCCGACCATCTCATCAGGCTGATACCCGAGAATGCGACCAACGGCATCGGGGATGTACAGAAATGTGCCTTCAGGAGAAAGGAGCGAAATTGCGTCCGTGCTGTGCTGCACCATTTTTCTGAAACGTTCTTCATTGATTTTGATGACCTCTTCAGCCAGCCTGCTTTCGGTGAGGTCGCGGGATATTCCCTGAATGCCGACAATCTCTCCCTCCTCATAAACGGCATTTATGTTGACCGCTATCGTGCGTCCATCCGATCCCCTATAACTCACTTCATACGGCGCTACCGTTTCACCTTTCAATGCCTTTTTAAAATTCTTCTTCATTATTTTGTGGTCTTCCGGTACCACAAGGTCAAGAAAATGAAGTGTGTAAACCGTCTCCAGGGCGATTCCCGATCTGTCCACTATTCCCCTGTTCACGAACGTGAAATATCCGTCTCTGTTGAAACTAAAGACCCCATCGCTGATGTGGTCCACAACATCCCGGTATTCTTCCCCGGTCTCCCTTAGGACCTGGGACACTAGTGTCATGTCAACCATGTAATGTTGGATAAAGCCTTCTCAGCTTTATCCGTGCATTCTTGGTCGTGAATCGCCAATTGATCGTCGCGTTTTGCGTGTTTCTGTGATTCTGCCATGCCTCGACTTCTGTAGCAACGGTTGCGATATCTGGAATCCGTCTGTTGAGGCACTGTCTGACCAACACATTCAATTCAATTTCCGCCATGTTCAGCCAACTGCCGTGTTTGGGCGTGTAAATAAAATCAAAACGGTCCCACAATTTCTTTGCCTTGTCTGGAGGAAACGCCTCGTATAGAGATCCCGGCTTGTGCGTGTTGAGGTTATCCATCACCAATGTAATCTTCTCCGCATCGCTATAGCACTGCGCGATCTCGGCAATAAACAGCGCCCAGTCCTGTTTGGTTTTTCTTTCCGTAACCTTAACCATCCGTTTCCCCGCCAAGGGCTCGTTGGACATGAAAACGTTGCAAACCCCGTGACGTTTGTATTCATAGTCGTAG
>JAFCZZ010000006.1 GCA_019314085.1 Deltaproteobacteria bacterium
GGTCGGCGGCTTCTACCTCTGGGAACAAGGCGACTGCGACTGGTGCGCCGCACACGAAGAACTCCGCAAATGGATCAGACACTACCTGAAAACAGGCAAACCCCCAAGTGTATTTGAGTAACGAACACTCCACAAACTACCCCTAACCAAAGGAAAACACCATGTCCCAAAAAGTACCAGGCGACCCCGCCATCGACAAAGAATTCCAAGAATACCTCAAAACAACAAAAACCTGGACCCACAAACGCCTCGACAACATCGCAGCACCACTACTCAAAAAAGCAATAACCGAAAACACCGCACTCCAAGGCCGACTAATAGCAGCCATCATGACAAACCTCGAACAACAAGGCGGAGCAATCAAAGGCGAACTACGACAACACAAACAACACAAATGAGAATCAACTACCACAAAAAGACAAAGTGCTCAGATAACCCATCAGAGGGGACAAAACAATGAAAAAACAACTAAAACCAGGCACACCCAGCTACCGAATCGAAAAACTCGCCCGATATACAGAAAACCACTTCGACCACAACCCCCTATCATCAGACGGATTCGAAACAACACTACTAGATGGAATCGAACAACTACAAACCGACCTAAAAATAGCCCAAGACGCCGCCAAGGGATGGTCACACACAGCCATCGAACGAGCCAACAAAATCGAACAACTACAAACCGACCTAAACAAAGCAAAAGAAATCATCAGCGGAGCCCAAGCCCACTCATACGGCCCATACAGCGACAAAGGACTACTCGACCGCGTCAGAACCCGCACAACACATACAAGAAACCATCAACACCACAATAGACCAACTAAACGACCCATCCCACAGAGGACCAGAATGGTCAAAACCAATCAAAAAAACAAAATGGCAAACCCAAAACACCCGCCAAGCTCAGACCTTGGCATATTTTTTCAGTCTACGACGCGATGATACATTACACCCATCTGTCCTAAGAAAAAGAGAACCAACATGGGACAACGAACCGAACAAATAACCATCGAAACCTGCGACAGCTGCGGCAAAGACATACATTGCACATCAAACATCTGCAACGGATGCGGCAAACTAACATGCCCCAACTGCACACTAAAATGGGACACAAGCCCCTGGACCGAAACATACTACTCAACAGGATACGCCCAAGTCTGCCCACAATGCAACGAAATCGCCAAACCACTAACCAAACAAAGCGAACAAATACTAGAAAAAGCCCACCAAGAAACCAGCAAAATACGCGACAACTGGAAACACCTCTGCAGAGAAACCCGCAAAAACAAAGAAGAAAGAGACTCCACACCCATTGCTGGATACAAATCAGCCGCCCTATCTAACGAATCGGAACCCCCAAAAGAGGGGTAAGACCTCCCAGAACTCCTGAGGATATTTTCACCCAGGAGCAAATTGACAACCCCCTGTAAAGACTGGGATTCCCCGGCCATAGTTACCCTATATTCTCCCCATAGAGTTGGGTATTTTGGGTATTCTGAGAATGTTCCGGACTATTCCGGAACGGTTTTTGGCGGCTTAGATGCTCGCCAGTAGTGCTGAGAGTCAGCTTGAGAGTCCGATAACCGGACGGTCCGGGTGGGTTTCTCGTGGGTTCAGACGACGTCGAGGAGTTGTCCGCTGACGTCTGGGAGGGTCATGTTGGCTCCTATGCGAGGGTGTGTGGTCCTTTCCTGTCCTTTTGTAGTATCAAGATGGTATTTGATAAACCCCTAAGAGGGTCTTCACGGGGGCTTTCTCGCCATTGCCCAATGGTCCGATAGTAGTCCGAACCCCACAAGCAATGGTTACCGGCATTCCCGTTTCCGTTTGGTCCAGGGTTGTCTTTCGACGTTTCGACCCGGCCCTCTTAGGGGTATTCTTTAAAATACTGGTCGAGGGTTAGTCCGAAGGTGTTATTAAGTTTGTTGGAGATTTCTTGGTATCTGGAGTGGTTTTTGATTTCTTGGACGACCTGGGGTAGTTGTTTGTCGTCTGGTAGGTCTCCTGCTTGGTCGGCGTAGAAGGAGGTTGGGTCATCAATGTAGAGTTGGGGTAGGTTGTCGCAGATGGATTCTGTGCTTGCGAGCCATTCTTCGGCCCATACTTCGCTGCTTGGTGCTATGTAGCTCATGACCTAACCTCCGTGTTAGATTTGGTCTAGCCTTGGCTCGTGGTGATCTTGACGGTTGGGACGCCTACCCATTGTTGGTAGATGCCGTCGGCGATGCTGGGGTCGTCGGTGATCAGGAGTCCTAGCATGTGTGTGTAAGCGTTTTGGTCGTGGTTGATGGTGTGGCAACAGAGGGAGCCATAGTGTACGTGGAACCCAATGGCTCCTGTTGGCTCAAGGCGGCTTCCTGGGCTAGCGGCTTCGTGGTATTCTGTGTTGACTTGAATCTTGATCCATTGTCCTTCGGTCAATTGGCTTGGCAGCATTGGTCTCTCCTGTTAGTGTGGTTGCTTCCTACTCTTTTGTAGCACGAAGCCGTGCCCGACTAAATGAGATACAGGGCCCCAAAAGGACTTATTCCGCTAGTCCAAGATTATGTCGTCCTGGTTGCCCATGAACCCTGTAAAGAATCCATCGCCTTCTGCAGTAGAGTTCTTACGACCTGTTTCCGAAAGGCGGCAGTTGGTACACTCGGTAGCGTGGACGTTATTGTCGACTATCAGGAGTTTGCCACACCCTCCGTCACAGGGGAGATATTTTTGGTTGTTGGGGGCTTGGATGTTTTCTTCTTGGGCGTTGTAGGTGATGGTGATTTGGGCGTGTTTGTCGATTTTGGCCTGCATTTGGTTCTCCTGACTAAACGAGGTACAAGGCTCCAAAAAGACTTATTCCACTAGCCTCGACTACCCGTTCTGGGGGTGAGGCCGTGGTCGGGTCGTCGTATTTGACGCCGAGAAGTGTGCGTTCTCTTTCCTTTCCGTCGTCGAGGTATTTGAAGCTACCAAGAACACGGACTAGAGCTGTCACGTCTGTTTCATCTTCATCGTTGATTGTGCGAATCTTGACGTGGTTCGTTGTCTCTTCTACGACCTCTACCCTTAGATCGTAGTCATACCCGTAATTATTGGCGAAACCCACGAGTTGCCGGATCAGTCCTAGCTCTTCGTTTTTCATTGGTTGTCTCCTGTGAATGGTGGTCCCTTCCTACCCCTTTGTAGCACCAAGACGACCCCCGCTCAACCTCCTGCACAGAAAGGGAGAGGTTGTGAGCGGACGAGTTCGTTGAGTTGCTCGTGGTCGTGGACGTCTTTCCTGCCTACGTAGAATTCGCGGTTGTTAGGGTCGGCATTGGCCCACTTGCAGCCCCACTCGTAGGCTTTCATGGGGTCGTGGTCCTTGCTGGAGAACAGGATGGCTCGGTCTTGGAGTCCGCTGGCATATCGGACGGTCCATCCGTAAAGGCTGAGGCTTAGTTGGGCGGACCGTTGGCCCCTGCTGGACTGGTCGACCTGGAGTGCGCAGAGGTCGTGGGAGTTGTAGGTACCCGCGATGCTGCCGGGTCGGCATTTGGCGATGGTTTCGTTGTCCCAGTGCTCGGGATCGCCAGCGAGGAGGAGGAAAGCGTTTGTGTTCAGCATTGGTCGTCTCCTTGTGAGTGGTGGTCCCTTCCTACTCCTTTGTAGCACCAAGACCGGACTCGCTCAATTGCTTTCGGCGATTGTGCGGAGGCGGATGCGGTCGATTGTGCCGAGTATTTTGTTGGCTTTTTGCTCGAGGGAGAGATTTTTGTCGTCTCCGTCGATTTCCTCATGGAGTTCGCCGAGTTCTGGGAATCTTGCTTCGAGATTTTCGATGCTTTGCTTGAGTAGTTTGGCGATTTCGTTACGGTATTCTTCTGGGGTCATGTTTGATCTCGGGGTTGGGATGGTTCAATCGAGCCACGAAAATACACAGCCCTTTGCGAGACGCAGATCGCCCACATAGGGTATCGCCATTGTATCCTCAGCCACCTCACTGACGTAGTCCAGCCTACTGGCAGCGATCTTTATAACGCTGGACTCGCTATCGGCATCCACTAATGCCCTGCAATTGTCGATGGTTACGAGGTAAAGCATTTTTTGATCCCCGGTAGTGGTGGTTGCTTCCTACTCTTCTGTAGCAGCAAGGGGTGACCCACTCAATGCGTGGATCGCGTGCCACATGGCCAAGAGGACGTGTTCGGACGGTTGCTCACCTCGAACCGCATAACCTGCGAGGCGACGACAGACAAGGGGACGCCATGGGCGTTTCTGGCCGCGATGGCCTTGATGTCCGAAATGGTTGTCGGCATGAACTCGATGATTTCGACCTCATAGCCCATGAGGTCGGCGATGGCCGCATAGGCTTCCCATTCCCATTTCTGGATACTGGTATTATCAACGACGATGACGGGTGCTTTCTGCTTGAAGCCTTCGAGGAAGACGGCCATGCAGCGCTGGTGGGCTAGTGGGAGTTTGGCGGGATTGAACTCGTACTCGCGGGTTTGGAGGTTGTAGAAGTAATCGTCGGCACTGCAGATCCAGTGCTCTGAGTGGTACTTCTTTTGGTAGCTGGTTTTACCGGAACCGGAGGGGCCGCGTAGGATGATGACTGTGTTTTTCATGATTCCAATATCCCTATGAGAATGCAGACCTGGTCACCGTGGTCTTGCCTAACTAGCCGGACTACGACCCTAGCTGCGAGTGAATCCGGTCTAATTCCTGTGCTTTGGTTACTGAGGTTGTCGAAGATGGTTTTTACGGCGTGATGGTCGCCGTTTAGGAGGTTTCTTATGACTTCGGTTGCTGCTGCTTGTGGGTCCATGATCTCTCCTAATCCAGTCAGCATCCATATTCTGCGACGTGACATTCATCGCAGAATGTGGAGGTGACTTCGCGCGCAACGACGATGAGTTCTTTTGCTTCCTTGTCTGTCAAGGGGGTCTCGATTGTGCTGATCACAGCTTTTAACAATTTCTTCACGGTTTTCCTCCAGGTTATTTAAAACCTCCTCCCAGCTTATCTAGCTCGCTGGGAGGAGGCACGTGCTGGGAGTCTGGGTATGAATCAGTGCTCCCACCCTCAGCGGTCAACCGGTGTTCCCCCGGGGGTTGCACTATTTGATATTGCGAATATCTGTGGGGTGTTCGCCGGTCTCGATTCCCCACTGCTCACGCGGCGCGAGGTGTTGACCAGCGGAGTTGTAATCCTCGCCACAATCCTCACAGGTATTCGTGAAGCCTCCGAGTTCGACCTCGTGCCCACAAATACAGAGACCAACGGGTGGATCGGTCCAATCTTTGCGGATTTCACGTACTTTGCCGGGGACGATGGGTTCACTGCGTTCGTTGACGCCAAGGAGGCAGTATTCGTAGTTCTGCTGGGCATCGGGGTTCATGTTGTCGACGTCGATGCTGCCGTCTTGATCACAATTGAAGCTGTAGCCACATCCGGTGTTGGGGATGCTGTAGGCGAGTTGGTAGGTGATTTTGCTGTGATGCTGGCGGTGTCTGATGATTTCCATGGTCGTCTCCTCTTGTGCTAATGGTTTCTTCCCACTCCTTTGTAGCAGCGAGATCGGACTCACTCAATCTCACTTAATGCTTTGGCTTCTGCTTCTGTTAATGTACGTGGTTCCTGAAATTCTCGGATGGTGTTGAGTTCGCAAACGACGTCGAGGTAATCGATCCAAGTGTTGTAGCCCTTGGGTGGCGGTACTGTGCCTTCCCTGTCCCAGCTTTCGTAGATGGGTCGGGCGTAGTCGACAAATTTGGTTCCTTTGGGCATCTTCCAGCTCCAGTCAATGGGGAATTCGTGGCCCTGTGGTTGTGGTCTGGCGGAGTCGTCCCGCCTCTATTCTTTTGTAGCACCAAGATAGGACTCACTCAACCGGTTCGCACGAGTCGTTCTTCGCCGCCCCATCGTTCATCTGGGATCATTTGGTCGCCGACCCGGAGTTGTGCGAGGACGGTTTCTGCCTCTTCACTATTCCAGCCGTTGTCGAGGTCGGCGGTGAGCAGGTATTTGATGGCACCTTCTGTGTCCAGGTCTAGTCCTGGTTCGTCGTGGAGGGTGGAGTAGACGTTGTAGGTGCTGTTAGAGCCTGGTTTGTTCACCTTGACCATGACCATGACCATTTCTGGTTGGATCTTGACCGGTTGTCTGGTGATTGTCCTTTGGGTCTCGTAGAGTTTCATTGGTCGTCTCCTGCGAGTGGTGGTTGCTTCTACTCTTTTGTAGCACGAAAGCGGCCCCCAATCAATATTGTGACCCAGCAGTATAATACTGCTGGGTCACTGTCGTCGTCGCCGTCCTCACAAATAATTACGCTCGCGTCTTATTGCGTGATCGCATAGGTTTGGTCTCCTTTCGTGTTCGAGCATTCTAGGGTTCTGATCTCTGAAAGGTGGGGGCGACAACCGCTTGCCAGTTAACTGAAAACCATCTCCTCACGACAGTTGTGCAGAAAAATGTTACGCGGTGCCGCCCCCGTCTACTCTTTTGTAGCAACGAACCGGTCCCCGCTCAACTGACCAGGCTGGCGAGGACCGGTTCTCTCACAGGATTACTTTGTAGCACAGGTCGGGCCGATGCCGTTTTGGATGCTTTCGGGTGTTGTCAGCAGTCGGTTGCATCTTCGGCAGGACGTGGAGAAGAGGTAGCGGATTCCCCTTTCTTCGAACCTAACCGGGTCAGCGATCATGGTAGCGAGTTTCTCGTAGCTGCTGGGTTGCTCATCGCCTCTGAATTTCTTCCAGACGATTACGCGGCCGTTGGTCTTGACGAAGGCGAACGGGAGGTAGTCTCGCTCGTTGTTGTGCCCGTTCAGCAGGTAGGCGATTCGCTCGCCGGGGGCGAAGTTGTCGTCGTCTTTTTGGGTCTTGATCCGAATTGTCCGGTGCTTGCCGGTTTCCGGATTCTCCATCGTGATTTCGCCATTGTGGGTCGTGATCGAATAATCCATGGTCAGCTCCTGTGTGAGTGGTGGTCCCTTCCTACTCTTTTGTAGCACCAAAACCCTACTCACTCAACTGACCCTTAGGGTTTTACTTGCTTGAGGATCTCGAGTATCGTTTCCGAGGTTGTGTCGTAGTGGGATGGGGGGTTCGATACTTCAGTGATTGCAGTCATCTCGGCCCAGACCGAACCGACGAATTCCTCGCCTTCATAGGAGCACTCTTTTTCGTCTGGGTTGTTGGCAAACCATACTTCGACTAGTTTTTCTTGGACCTCTTCTGCTTCCTTCTCGATTCTTTGGATTTCTTCGCAGATTTCGTTTTCGAGTTCGGGGGAGAGGATGACTGAGTAGCAGTGTGCATCGATGTGGTCGTCGCAAGCATAGCCGCGAGGGCACGGATGTGTTTGTTCGCAGATTGAGATAACTGTTGTTCTCATGGTCGTCTCCTGTGTGAGTGGTGGTCCCTTCCTACTCTTTTGTAGCAGCGAAACGGCCCTCACTCAACCTCGATGTTTTACTTCTATGATTGGAGACGGCTTCCGCAAGATCGTGGTATGCAGCACGAATATCCTTGCCGTCTTCGTTTGCTCGTCCTCGACCAGCTTTGTGGCGAGCTTTTTCGCAGCCTGTATCGTCTTTTTCTCTGCCTGGTCGATCTCGACGGCGTGGTCGTTCGGGTTTTCGCCGCAAATAATGATGGGTTTGGTTGGATCAATGTCCATTTTGGCATCCCTCTTTTCTGCCATTCTGCGCAATCTAGTGTAACAGCTACCGCAAATACTACTCTGCTTGTACTGTCCGCCGTATTTGCTGTTGGCAGCTATATCCAATAACTCTTCGTCCGTAGCCTCGTCCCATATGATGATGCCCGGCTCGCTTTGGTTGAACCAATAACCGTTCTCACAATCTGGCCTGTTATTGCGATCGATAACGTGCCAAGCCCCGTTGGGTAGCCTACCTAGTTTCATCTTGGTCTCCGTGTGAGTCAACTATCTGGTCGTTGTTCATGATCTCTCCCTGCTGGTTGTGGTTGTTTCCTACCCTTTTGTAGCAATGAGCCGGTCCCCACTCAACTGACCAGGCCGAGTGGGACCGGCTCTCTCACAGGAAGACTCATGTTTCCCTGTAGTGGAGGACCACGGCAGCGATGGCGGGGGCGTTGAGGCTCATGTAGACGGCTTCGCCATCCTCATTGAGGACAATATGGACGAGGGAATTCTCGTTGGGCGTAGAACCAGCAAGCATCATGCGGACCTCAGCGATACTCTCGTCGGGTTCTGGTCCGGGGGTCGGTCGGAATGCTCTGACCTTGAGGTAGTCGTCTTCACAGACTTCGTAGGTTTCGAAGGCGATGCCTTCGTCCCTTGTGAAGATGTTCATCCATTCGACGAGTTCTTCGATGATGGCCCTATCTGGCATGGTCTTCTCCTGCAAGGTAGTGGTTGCTTCCTATCCTCTTGTAGCACCAAGACCGGTCCGGCTCAACCCCACATAGCGGCGTTGGCCTCGTCGTTAGTCAGTACTATGTCCGTGTCGAGGTTGACGTAGGCGTGTTTCTGCTGGGCGGGATTGTAGCACCAGAGTAGGCGAAAGCCTCGCCTGGACACGAACTCGGTCTCGTGTCCTCCACAGCCGGGAACCCAAGCGTCTAGGTTCTGCTCGATAGCGTTGTCGAATTCGGCAGTGTTCGTGATTAGAGCGGTCATGGCTCGTCTCCGTGTGAGGGTTCTTGTCTACCCTTTTGTAGCACCAAAACCTACTTCAATAAACCTACTTCAATAAATACGTAAAGGAGCTAGCCGCCGTACCTTTCGGTGATGATCCGTTACGCTCACGGACGGCTCGCAGTTATGATCCCCCAAAAAGGGGAGGGGACGGACCCAGCAGCCCCCACAACAGCTAACGCAGCATGACAATCTTGCGGGCCGTAGCTAACGTGATTTCGGGACCCTGACGGTAGTCCTCACCACCACGGGAGAGGATGGGCTGGGATTGTGTCCTAGCACCGAGATCGTCGTTGTTCTCGACCCCAAGGTAGTAGCGGGCGGCGATGGTGGCGATTCTACGACACCAGCCGTGGACCTGCATGAGGCGATTCCGCATTTCGGTGAAAGTCTCGGTTCCATTGGCCTTGGGCATCTTGTCTCTCCTGCTTGTGAATAGTGGTTGTTTCCTACCCTTTTGTAGCACCAAAACGGCCCCCACTCAACCACGCCTATCACCGCGTAAGGTACGAGATTTCGTCACTCAGCTGCTCAAAGCTAGCCCGAAAATTGGCTCGCGATCGCTCAGTGAGGTCCTCTTCGGCAAGCCTCCTGGCTATTTCGTTCCTGGTCTTCTGGTACTCGTGAACTTTGGTCACATCATTCATAACATCTCTCCTGTGAAGGGAACGGAGACCCCCGCCTACCCCCTTGTAGCACCAAAACAAACTTCGCTCAACCTTGGACCAGCCTCGCGACGAGTTGAGTGGGGGCCGCTTTCGTGCTACAAAAGAATAGGAAACAACCACACTCACAAGGAGAGACCAACGATGGGGAAACCAATCACAAACGAGCAGAAGCAAGCGTTTCGTGAATTCTGCCGAGAACAGCAGGACGAAGAACAACACGGCTACTTTTGTCTTTGCCATTTCGACGAATTCGACCGGACTCTCGACGACGGCGAACCGCTCTGGGAATTCCACGCAGCGAATCACCAGCCCGACGACACACACGACATCCTTGAGCTTTTCGGGAGCGTGGATGACGAGTTCGTGATCGAGCAGCACGGCTACGACGAATTCTACGCCGTGCCCGTCTGACCGAGTCTCCGCAGCCCCCGCTCGAATTGAGTGGGGGCCGCTTTCGTGCTACAAAAGAGTAGGAAGCAACCACCTCTCACAAGGAGACGACCAATGGACCGGAAAGAACTACTACAGCTGATGCAGCAAGTCAGAAACCACCACGCAGAACGCAGATTCGACCCAACAATCACTGAAGAAGAACGACAAAGATCAGAAGCACTCTTCCGAAAAGGCAGCCACAACCTCAGCGACTACGCCGGAAGACTGCGACAAAAAGGCAACACCATCAACTGAATTTCCAAAGAGGAAACTGCCCCAGCAGGACATTCCTGCTGGGGTATTCCCATGCGCTAGCACTGCATCTTACGCAGAGCCCACACAACAATCGTCGTTATCGTCGCCCCAGTCACCGGCGCACCAATCGGTCCGCCAAGAACCAAACACATCGACGTGACACTAAACCAAATAATGGCCGTCGACACCGTAGCCGTTATGTCAGCCGACAACTTAGACCGATAACGCAAAATATCCCTCTTTACCACCCTCATAACTCTCCTCCATGAGCAAAAGAAAAGACGGGCAGGGCAATTGCCCCACCCGCCACCACTGCCTACTAGCTGAGCGACATGAGCAACTCAACCACAATCTCACCAGCAGACTCACCACCACCCATCCTGGCAACCTCGGCGATCACATCACGCTCAGCGATCACATCACCACGCCAGTCACTGCTCATCTCAGTCGGCTCGGCCGAGTACCAGTACCGCTTGCGGACCGGCCGCACCATGCGCGAGTCATGCCAATGCTTCTTCTTCTTCGTGAATACCACCATCCGGCCCGTTGGCAGATAGTGGCAGGTGACCACGTGATTCAGATGCGTGATCTTTACTCTCCCGCCCCTTGGATTCTTTGGACTCGGCGGCATCATAACATAGCATGCCTTCTCCTTCACATCGGTCGTCACAACCCACTGGCCGGACTCGGCAACTACATCTCCGCTGGCCGCAATAGCTGGTGTGATCATGGTCTTGGTCTCCTGTGAAATGGGGTGGATTTCCGCTCTACTCCTTTGTAGCACCGAAACAAGACTAACTAAATACGAAGACGGGGAAGCCCATGCTTCCCCGCCCCCCCACATCTTAGCTCTCGATGTCAGCCTTGGATAGATTGGTCTCTGGGTCAACCTCCAGTATCACCTGGAACCCACGCTGCTCTGCCCCCTCCTTGAGTTCCGCATAGACTCGGCGAGCACTCCGGCGAGCACAGGTATATTGGTTAAACCAAGACCAAGTAGCAGCGGAATCACTAATAGCGAAGCCCCACGATGGTCTTGTCCTTCCGCTTCGGTACCCTGGGATTCTGGTATAGATGATGGTAACTTCTCTGCTGCCTGGCTCAAAGAGTTTGGCATACTCAAGAGATGTGCCTTGCCACTTGTGTTTTGGCTCCCTAGCCACTGTTTGGTCGTAAATCTCGAGCATGATTAGTCTCCTGCGAGTGGTGGTTTCTTCCTACTCCTTTGTAGCACCGAAACAAGACTAACTAAATACGAAGACGGGGAAGCCCATGCTTCCCCGTCCCACCACCTTAGTCATCATCGGACAGCATAGCAAAACCATCCTCTATCCGCTGACCAACAGACCTGACCCCGCCAAACAGCGGAGGTCGGCTGGGATCACCCTCATCCCTTGTAGCCCTGGTATTCGCCGCATCAATACTAGAAAGCTGGCGACTGTAACAAGAATGAAACTGCCAATCCCTGAACGCAACCCCACAAATCGGACAAAAATTCATCACTTACCTCCTGTGAGAGAAAGAGCGGAGACCACCCCCGCCTATTATTTTGTAGCAACAAGCCGGGCCCAACTCAACTGACCAAGGTCGAGTGGGCCCGGCTCTCTCACAGGAAACAAGCATCTAGTATAGCGGAAGCGGATCGAATTCGACCTTCTCAAGCACCTCACTGTTCTCACCGAACAACACCATCGCGGTTGCGGCCCCCATATGCTCTCGGGTGAATTGCTTGACTTGACGATAGCGAGTCGCGACCGCCATGGCGATATCGGCCTCACCTTTGATCGTGAAAATCTGGACCTTGTGGGCCATCAGGCCACCCCCCATCGCGTTGTATAGGCCCACAAGGTTCATCTCACTGATACCATCATCAGCAACAATGTAGAGCTTTGTGTCTTCGCTGATCTTCATCGGTCTCTCCTATGTGAGTGGTTGTTTCCTACTCTTTTATAGCACCAAGATGGGATTTGCTAAATAAGAACCGGTTAAGTAGACCTACTTATCAATCGACGGGACTTGAACCCGCAACCACCAGGCTGTTAACCTGGGCTCTAACCAATTGAGCTACGACCGACCATCCTTTACCGACAGCCTCCGGTTCTACGGACTGCCGAACCATCCCGGCGGAGGATGAGGCCCCTGTGACAAACCACCACAATGGTTTGTCACGGAGGTCTCAAAAACGGAGCGGGGCCGCCCTCCCTCGTACCCGACAGGTGCACCCAATCGCAGGCCTAGCCGCGAGGGGTCGTGGAGAGTATTGTTGTCTTTGCCGGTTTCAGGTTCGCTTGTACTTGTCTCACCATCAACCGGGCCGACCATCCGCTCGTTACCCCTTTGTAGCACCAAACCAGGACTCACTCAACTTCCGGCCTCAAGTATTTTGTTGATGTTCCCTAGACCAGCCGCAGGTCACATCCTGGGAACATTTCCTGGGCAATCCTACCAGCGGTGAAGAACTCATCCCTCGCAACTGGCGTCCCATCCGCATGATCAACCCTATCATCGTCGCCGTTACGCGGGTCGTGAACGATCCACTCCCCGTCATCCCATCGTAGCTGCAGGATAACACCAACATAGTTAGTCGTGGTTTCGGTCTTCATTGATCTCTCCTGCAAGGGTGATTGCTTCCTACCCACTTGTAGCACCAAAACCAGACTCACTCAATCGCCGTTCACGACCTTATCGAGTTCCTTTGCACAATCATCGACCTCATCCTTAGCATCCTTGAGCCCAGCCTTAAAGCTAGGGATCACAGCACCCAAGGACCGAGCCGCCTTCGGCAACATCGCCGGACCAATCAGCAACATGGCGATCGCCGCAATAATAATAAGCTCAGTCGGACCAGGACAAAAAATACCAAACAACATAGCAACCCCCTAATGGTTTGGACCACCGCAGATTTCACAAGACGAGCTTGGACCCTTGGGTTCATCGCCCAAGAACTCAGGCACAAGATCGTACTTCCTCAACTTATCAGCCAGCACTTGAATGTCTTCGCTATCCCATTCACAGTCCGGGTCCCAGACCGGAACAATGGACTCATTATCCTCGCCCCCCGTCACTCCCGAAAAGAGTTGGACTTGGAGTTCCTCAACAATATCGAGAAGCTCCTCATGACTCAAACTACTAGCATCCTTCATAGCTGTCTCCTTGCGCGTACGTGGTTTCCAACCTGGAAACTAATCCAATGGGTGATCGATAATTCCCTGCAACAACGTTCGAAGCTGGTCGCTGCTGATTGAAATACTGTGTTCCTGGATGTTGCCACCCCACGACTGCTCACGCAACTTCTCAGAATCAGCATAGACAAGACGCATACAACGATTGCCGAGTTCCGCCGGGAAGTGGTGATGGTAGACGAGGCCCTGCCGATGATCGACACTCCGATCCGACTCAATCCAGACCTGCACCCACCTGGCCTTCCACTGGCCCTTAGCTCCTGAAACTCTGACGGGCAAGTTGAGTCTACGCTTGAAGAAGCGTTTCAACCAGGGTGCATTGAGTACCTCGGGTACGATCATTGTATCGTCTGTTTTCGGCATAACTGGTCTCCTGTGAATGGTTCCTGTCTACCCTCTTGTAGCACCGAAATGGGTATGACTAAATAGCAGGAGCCCGATAGTGGTTAGCGTTTGTCAGCACTATCGGGCTCTGCCGGATCTCATTTAGAGCTATAATTGGGGTCCTGCTCAGTTGTGCTAAAGAAAACCAGTTGGCCAGCCTATAACTGGATAGTTTGTGTTATCGACCTGGTCGAACAGGCCATTCTCTAGTGTGGTTAACGGCCTTGCCACCACCCCATCGGGTGGCAAAGCAAATAGCAGGCTCAGTAGTATAATGACAGCGAGTGGTGCCATACCTTATGTTTCCTGAAAACACGGCCGAGGACCTTACCAGTGTGCATTAGCGGATGCGTACATTAGCGGATGCTTGCGAGTAGCGGATGCGTACCTCAGAGACAGCCCGGGGATTATCTCCCCGGTGTCTGCTGCGTCCTATGGTAGAGGCTTGGCTAGCAGAGGCTTGCGGTAGAGGCTGGCGTGCTCTTAGTAAGGTCCTCGACTCATGAATGGTGGTTGCTTCCTACCCCTTTGTAGCACCGAAACAGGACTCACTAAATCTTACTCAGGAACTCCTTGATGGCGACCTCGACATTGTGCCGAAGACCATCAACCAGAGCCTCAGCGGCATCATCGCTGCTGAGGCTATCGCCGTACTTTTCGTCCGTCCAGGATTCGTGGGCGTACTTTAGCCGCTCCAGTAGATCGGCCGACAAGCTGTTTTTCTGTAGTACCCCCGTGAGTGGTGGTTGTTTCCTACTCCCTTGTAGCACCGAGACCGGACTCACTAAATCAGGGCGTATCGTCGATCTCGGCTAATTCTGCCGGGGTCGCTCCGGGCTTCAATAGTAGTTTGTCTACCATTGATTTATCACCGACGGAAAGGCAGAACTCAAAACTTCTGGTATTATCGTCCTCAACGACAGAAACATCAATAGAAATGGTCGTGCCACCAGACTGCCGAACACGGTCGATAAAAATCGAAACACCATCGTTGGTGTCATCTTTGATGGATTGCTGGCCAACACTAAAGGTGTCTTGCAACTGGGTGCGAATCCAGTTCGCTAGAGCTATGGCCGTCTTGCGTTTACTAAGCATACTCGCCCTCTCGTGCACGTACGTGGTTTCCAAGCTGGAAACTATTCGGTAAAAATGATGACAGGTGAACAACATGCCGAGTCAAGACGATGGTCCCAAAATTCATCGAGCACAACCTTCTCAGCATCGACCCGTGATTGCGCCTCGATGTCCTTGAAATCACCAACTGTGCCACAATGGCCCTCAGTGTCTTTCCAGTTAAGTACTCCTGAGAACTTCACCTAGGCTCTCCTCCCATTCGAATAATTCTTGGTTTAGCTTCTCGCTGCACTGCTCGTGAAGACCGTTCACGATTGGGCCATCCAGTGACCGCTCACAATAAGGACAATATAACGATCTCCAGTGCTGAAAGGGGTAATTCCTACCCTTTTGTAGCACCAAAACCTATTCCTCTAAATCCTCCGGTTCCACACCATACGCACCACACAGATGAATCACAAAAGCACGCAAAATAACGGCCTCGCCACTCCAGGCCGACATCTTATTAGCGGTCAGTGCAGCATGCTCCTCATCGGTCAAGAGTTCAACCGCCCGACCCTCAACGTGCTTAATCCAATAATCCATAAGATGGTCGCCGCCGAAACCTTTGAATCGATCGGCGATCTTGGCCAGTATTTCTTGGCGAGCCTTTTCACGGTCCTGGGCTTTCAGTTGGTCGATTGTGTCTTTGAGGAAGTCGTCAGCCATGATATCTCCTTGTTTTATAATACAGCCCACCAACACTGTTAATGCTGGTGGGCTATGTGTCCGTCAGTATCTCGCCTTTTGTATTTGCACCAGCGTTTGCTAGGGTGCCGGTATTATCTGGCGAACCGAGACCTTTAATGACCCAACCCACGTACGTTGAACCACCTCAACTGTCTCAAAACCTCGGACAAAAATCACACGAGCACTGCATCTACCTCTTCCTTCCAATTCCCCCTGTGAACCCTGAATAGCCTCGCCCTCGCACGAGCCTCTCTCCAATCGATATTCCTGGACGCCCAAGCATGGGCATCCGCATGATCATCGAAGACGTACAGCCCGCTTCCATATTCTGGCGAATCCACCACGTAGAGTGTCTCACCCCCTCGCTGGAGAGTGAACAGAAGATTCTTGCCCACAGAGACCGAACTGGCCGTTCTGTGCCCTCTGAAACATTGCCCAATCAGTCGACGGCACTCGCGGTCCGATCGTCGCTTCTTGAAATGCCGCATGCGCTGCCGCACGGGAGCCAACTCGATGACGTCCCGAACCGGCAATCCAATGACAGCCATCAAAAACAGTCGCCAGTTGTCGGCAGTGATGCCCTGCGCGAAGCGAATCCGCCAATGGTCTTGCCACTGCGTGCCGTACGGCCGAGCAAGGGGAAAACTGTGGTCACCATCGGTGACACACCGATCGCAAAGCTCAAGACGCAACGGCTTCACCCTCTTCACAATCTGCCCCACCTTCAAACACAGGGCCTGTTCGTAGTTGATGGTGACCCCATTCGGGAGAACATTTCGCACCGGCCCACCAAAAAAATTCCACGGAAATGGCTTCTGGTGGTGCAGATTATGGAGAAAATCCTCGGTATGATATGTCTGATATGTCGCATTCCCCACGGCAACTCGGACCCGCCTGTCTGCCAGCAGCAAGACCCGGCCATTGCTCAACTCAATCCTGATTTGTTTGATCTTGGTGGGATAGCGACCCGCTCTCGGCATCGCAAACCCAAGCTCCTCGTACCTGTTCGTCTTCTTCGACCAGACATCGACGGCCTTCAAGCTTCTCGTGCCCACTGGCCGCTTGTAGAATTGGTATTTTCTCTCGTATTCCTTCCAGTACGGCCAGAAGTACTGGTAGTTTCGCCGCACTACTCTCAGGCGAACGGTGGTGTGGCGAATGTCTTTGATGGTGATGGTCATGATCTCTCCTGTGCAGGGTTCTGAGTCTACCCTTTTGTAGCAGCAAGACAGGACTCACTCAACTACCTGAAACAATGATGAAAACGCTTCTTGTTAGCAAAAGCAGTACCCACCATATTAGTCATCTGATTCGCATACCCCTCATCATGGACACCATAGCCAAACCCATGAACAAACTCATGAACCGCGACAGCCAGTAACTGGTACTTGCCAGCGTTATTGAATAGCCACCGCTTCTTCAGCGACCTGGACCTCGAGCACACCTGCTCAACAATCACAGCCGGATTGATATAATAAACCCGACCATACTCCTCAGTCACTTCACACTCCGCCTCACGTATATCGTCCAGGAGAAAGCCAACCGCGAAAGAATCCTTGTGCCCAAACAACTCATGCAACTCCAGCAAACACTTGATCCAGACACTAACCAACTTGCTGGAGTACGCCGAGAAATAAAACGGCAAGAAATGGTCCGGAACTGTCAGGTTCGTATTGTTCTTGACAATGAACTCATAGCCACAACGGCCACGTTCCATCCGAATCGCGGTCTCTGCAAACGATGGGTTATCATCATAACCAACCTGCTGGTCCACGGAAAGAGTCTCGCCCTCAGCAGGATCAGCAACGGGCGGTTTCGGCATCGTGGCATAGGCTGCTGAAACCAGATCCTGCATCACAGCAGTAGACGCGCACTGTTGACGCTCTCCATCGAAATGGTGATACGTGGTCTTTGGGTGATCTCGCAAAGCCGAAACCTTATCGACAACAAGCTGCTCAACAAAAGCATCAAGCTTCTGCCGATACTCCCAAGTCAAACCATCCCGATTCGACGTCAAAGCCTCACCGCTGGAACGATCCACCTCCACAACCACACAACGATCGTGGCTAACGTACCTGGAGAACATCGGCATACCGTCAATGCGGACGATGAGACGACCGGGGAATGTCTTGTTCGTATAGACGACAGCCCAACCAAGGTCTCGACGCCGCTTGCCCTTCTTCAGATTCGTCTTTAATGGCTCGCCATTCACACGAAGCTCACCCTTCCATTGGCACTCAGAAGCGAACTTTGCCGCTGCCGAACACAACTCGATGATACAATCACCCTCAATGGTAATAACGCTCTCAGTGCCGTGCAAGAATTCTACGCTGCTCAGATCATAACCAGCACCCTTACCGACCACCAGCAACGACCCACTATGAATCTGGTACTCCTGATGGCAGAAATAAAGGATCTCCTTGGCTTTGCCAAAACCACCGACAGTACCAACGAAGTCCTTGCCGGACGCCCCAAGCGACAGAAGTTTATTGACCAGCACATCCTCAGTCATCGGCTTGCCATCGTTCTTGACGACCAGAACCGTATCACCAGAGACCACCGCACCATTCTCTACGGTTGCGGGAGCGGATCCAATCGTGATGTCGATCAGCTTCGATCCGCAATCAATGCAATTCTGCATGAACTCACGAACAAGAGCCCAACGCCAATCAGCATAGTCATTCTTGGCCTTAGCGAAGAAATCGGGACCAATCTGAACCGCATTAGCGTAAGCCATTGTGAATCTCCTGTGAAAGGTTCTTGCCTACCACTTTGTAGCACCGAACCGAAACTCACTAAATCGGGCTATTCAAACAAATAAAGAAAGGCGTCCTAATACCGCCAAACAACTGATATCGCTGCTTGTTATAACGAATGGACTGCCAACCAGAATGATCCCGTGGGATACGGTCTGCCAGCCTGATTTGATCGGAAAAACACGGCTCACCATCCTCCCGATAGGAGATAGTGCCACTACCAAACCGAACAACAAACTGAACTGGCTGCTTGAAAAGTTGCAATTGCATGGTCTTCTCCTGTGAGAGGTGTTCTGAATCTACCCCTTTGTAGCAGCAAGACCAGACCCACTAAATGCAGCCCATCTTGCGCAGATCACCCACGGTTAGCTCGATAGTCGAGTTCAACTCACTCAGAGCTTCCTTGACCATATCGTCGTAATAGCCGCTGTTCTCCCGGAAATCGTCAGCACTACGGTACGAGCAATTCCCAAGGTACTGCTTCTCCTCGAACGCCCCCCACTCGACCTTGACGACAGCCACACACCAACCCCAAATCGGAGCCTCGGCCAACATCTCTTCCACAGCAGCCGCATAGGACTCCGATTCCGCAATGCTCATTGCAGAATCGGCCTGTCGTGGGGTCTCATCCTCATCTTGGGGGTAGAGTTCGACAAGGACGTCATCAAGCGTAAGTGGTCGTTTTAGAACTGTCACTGGTAGTCTCCTGGTTAGAGGGTTCCTGTCTACACATCTGTAGCACCGAAACGAGACCCACTAAATCGCTAAATCGAGGTATTTAACGAACTAAATCATTATTGCTATAACTATCTTAGTGGGCAATCTATGCCCGATTTTGCCAATTACTCTAATGGAGGAACTCGATGTCAACAGTAACGGTTAGCCGAAAGAAACGGCTCAACAGGGATGAACTCGATACGGCGGAAAAAGTGCTTCGCAAGAAGTATCGCCATATCGTCAAGGGGACGCTCAAAAACGTCTCCCCCCAACGGATTGCACAACGGGAAGCGCACCGTCAAAATCCAGTGCGCAACAACTGGGTGCGATAGCCAACGCAAGATAGCCACTAGTGATCTTGCACAAGTGCGATATTGCACAGACTGCACCCAAGAAAGACGGGCAGCAAGGCGGCGACAAAAACCCCGTTGATCTAGCACGCGCCTTACCCCGGACATTGGAAGTCCGGGGCACCGCGCACCCTTGAACACGTACGTTACGTACGTGGTTTCCTTCCTGGAAATTTAGTATACCACCTCCCGGTGCTACAATAAAGTAAGACAAACACCACCCGCCGCAACAGGGGACAAAACCATGCCAGCAGCACCAGCCCAACCACAACCCAAACCAAAGCCCAAATCCAAGCCCAAGTCAGACAAAACCAAAATCGAAAAAGTCAAAACCCGCATCAAAAAACAAATCCTAGACATCCTCGGCAAACCACCCAAACTCTGGAGAGTCGACGTCCACCTTTACAACCACGGCAAAGCCAGAGTCAACATCTGGCAAAGCAGAAAACGAGAACCAATCAAAGGAACTTTCGGACAACACGAAGACGATACCATCGTAGACCCAAAAATCATCACCGACTCACACTACCTCTGGCTATCCAAAACCGCCACCATCGAAAAAGCCAACCCACCCCTCGAACGGAAATACTAAAATGCAAATCACCATCACTATACCCACCCAAAAAGCAGACCAAATCAAAACATTACTCACCCTCGAACTATCCAACCCCAACCAGTTAAACGGAGAAGACGTCAATTGGTTTTACCAAGAAATCTATAACCAATTAAAAGACAAGTTGGCTGAGTGAATGCTTCCAGGGCCAATTGAGCCAGGCCCCTTTCGGTGCTACAAAGGGATAGAGGCGGGACGACCCGCCCACAACAATCCTCCATAATGGAGACTGCCACAATGGCAACCAAAACCACGCGACCGGCCGCAAAGCCAAACCTCTTCGCCCGCGCTACCGAGAAATCGTTGGACAAGCCCAAGAAAAACAAGAAGGGAACCGTCCTACAACTCCCCCGTGACCTCAACAAGGAAAGCGAACTCCAAGGCGAGTCCAAAATCCTCAACGAGGCCATCACCATCGCCATCGAAGCCAAAGCCGAAATGGCCGCCGCCAAGGGACGACTCAGCGCGGCAATGGGAGCCCTCCACGAACACGCCGAAGAAGGCTGGTGCGCCACCTACGCCAAGCACGGCGTCCAACCCGAAACCCCCGTCAGCCTCCAAAACCACCTGGGCCAATCGCTCACCTACGTGGTCCAGGACAAGTGCGGACAAAACGCCATCGACAAAGAACAGATCGAACTGTTCGAAATCCTGCTCGGAGAAGAAGTCGCCGCCAACCTCGTCGAAACCCGCGAGGCCTACGGCTTCAACCCCGACATCATGAAGGAAATCGCCGGTGGCAAGAAAACCAAGAAGGGTGAAACCGTCCAAGACGTTGTCTTCGAGATCGTCACCAGCGCGGTCATGGAGAACACCAAGCTCACGGACGAGCAAAAAGCCGAGCTGATCACCAGCACCTCGAAGACACACCTCAAGAAGAACACCCTACCCCGCTTGGCAGAACTCTGCGGCTCCAACGTTGGCAAGCTCCAAAGCTTCCTCCAAGCCGCCGGAAGTGCATTCGTCAGGTATCTTAAGGTTTGAGCGACGGTGCGTTCAATCTCCGGTGCAAATACTAGAGCGAGTCTTCATTTCAGGAGTTGGTAAGCACTAAACACAGACCAGGCTAAGCCATGATAAACCGAGCAATCCTCCAAAACCCAGAAATAGCCGACAACTTCGACCACTTCAACGACTACAAAAACACACTAACCTGGCTATACCACCTACCCCCAACCCACCAGCGAGACAGAGCCATCCAAAGGCTAAAAACCTCGCACAAATTGAACCAGGAACTTTGCCGCAATCATGACGAGAACGAGCTACTAGCTCCTCATATCTGTGCCAAGTGGTCCTGGGAACTGGCTATAGACATGTTCGAGCGAGGATACTGTCACTCATGCTACTACACAGGAAGACCCGAGTCGGAGAGATCGAAATATGAATAATAAAGAAAAGGCAAAGCTGATTCTTGTAGCCGTTAAGGAAAGGCAACTTGCGGCAGCGAGAGATGTATTTCAAGCTAATGGTATATTTCAAGCGGACCTTGATGCACAATCACGAGCTAACGAAGACCCAGTATTTGGACCCTGTGGACCTGGATTGGAAGAACAGATAAAAAGATCATCTAAGACGTTAAAACAGTACCAGCAAACACAAAAAGAATGGGATGATACTTACCAGTTTGCTTTGGATACCTTTTTGGGAATGATTTAGCCAGACCGGTCTTGGTGCTACAAAAGAGTAGGACAGAACAACCCACTCTCGCAAGGAAGACAAATAATGCACGTTGCGGCGACCTATGACACAAATCCGTGTGAATGGAAGCGAAGCGAATTCGAAACTCCACTCCTTCCAGGTCCAGAACTAGCTCTCGATTGGCTATGTAAGGACAACAAGAAGCTCGAACCAATCAATATAGCCCCGATTGGCCCCCTACGATACGGCGGAGACCAGGAAATCTTTTGTCTAGTGTCTGCGTGGTCCGATAGTCGCCAATGGTATTTTATCCTTGCTGTGTTCTCGCTAGAGTGTCTAAGCGATAAACACCTCGAGCGACTATTAGAAGAGCATCTACCAAATGAGATCGATGACGAAGATTGAGTCAGACCACTCTTGGTGCTACAAAAGAGTAGGACAGAACCACCCACTCTCGCAAGGAAGACAAATGTTCACCGACCTAATAAGCACAACTAAAGCCCAAGCTCGACCCTACCAAGAACGAGTCATAGAAAAAGCCCACGAGGCATTCACCGTCACCGGCGTCAAAAGCTGCCTGGTCGAGTCCCCCACCGGCAGCGGCAAGGAGTAGTAACATTAAGAATCTACACCGGCTTGGTACAGATACACAGGAAGATTTATTTGCCCGCATCGACACATTGGGAGGCTGGCCGCTGGGCAGCAAATTCTTAACTGTACAGCACACAGTAGAACAAAAACGGCCATGTTATTTCACAAATCAACAGATCAGAGACGAATGGAACACAACCATCTGCTCAGCGGACGATTATTACTGGTGGAAGCTAACTGCCGAACGAAAGGCAGAAGAACAGCAAAAGACTCGTAAAAAATTTGCTTTTCAGATTTGGATCGGAGAAACTGGTTGATGCGGACAGTACCCATGTAACCCAATCGCAGTATTACAATTATTGCAAAGCACACGAAAACCTTTTGGAAAATTATTCTTTATAAGCCATCTAACCATTTCACCACTACCACGAACCCCAATCGCTTTGCGATGTTTATTGCCACCCCCACCAATGTGGTCAAACGTCAGAAATTCAATGTGACCTTCACCACAGCAATCACATTTTGGCGGAGAACCACCATAATATCTCAAAGCCTCTAATCTTTGCCGCCTCTTAAGTGTCTTGTTCTTTTCATTTAAGATTGGCTTCAAACACTCTTTGCATAAATATGGCTTTGATTTGTAGTACTCGCTGCGATTTTTTAATTGTTTACACCCATTACACAATTTGGGGCCCGCAAATCTAGCTTTCTGTGAACAACTCTTACAGGCTTTGGGTCTGCCGGTCATCAACCCATCACAACGAGCCTGAATAATTTTACCACACTCGCAACGACAATCCCAAAGCAAACGACGATTTTTCTTACCGTATATTTCAATAACGGTTAGGGAATTAAAAACACGACCAGTCAAGTCTTTGAAATTGTGTGCTCGTTCCATGTGATCTCCAACAAGTGTGGTCCATGTTATATTTGCTTTCTTGTTGTGGTGGATTTAGTAAATCTAACTTTGGTGCTACAAATAATTAGACAATTCATCACACTTCGGAGACGACCATGTTCAATAAAGACGCACTAATCGAACACAGACCATACCAAAAACGAATCATCGAAAAAGTCTATCATGCCTTTACCACCACCAAAGTCAAAAGCTGTCTGATAGAAAGCCCTACCGGTTCCGGCAAAACTATAGTCGGACTCGCACTAGCTTATTGGCTCCAACAAGAACTCAACATCGGAGTAGGCTGGGTCGCCATGAGACGCAACCTACTCAAACAAGCCGCCAGAGCCAACGAAGACCTCGATCTCGGAGTCGCAGACCTTCGTCTCATGAGCATGTTCGACAAACACCCACCCAAAACCGACAGCCAAGGCCGCAAAATAGACCTACTCATCGTCGACGAAGCCCAACATGACGCCGCTAACTCAATGGCCCAACTCCACAACACCATCCAACCACGACACGTCCTCGGACTCACAGCCACCCCATTCCGAACCGACAGCATCAAACTCTGCTTCGACAAAGTCATCAAGGACGCCGGAATCCACGCACTAATCGACCAAGGCTACCTCAGCCAGTACCACCAATACACCATTCCCCAATACGACGTCGAAACCGTCACCACCCACTACCTCCGAGACCCCCAAAAATGGGGCAAAAGCGTCATGTTCTGGCACCGCCGAGAACAAGCCGACCAATGCCTCAAAAACCTCACCGATAACGGAATCAAAGCCGAACTCGTCGTCGCAGACAACGACCCCAAACAAGAACGACGCGAACGCCAACTCGCAGCATTCGACAGCGGCGAAATCGACGTACTCGTCAACATGTACATCCTCACCGAAGGATTCGACAGCCCCAGCCTCAAAACCGTCTGGGTACGCGACAGCGGAAAAGCCCCCACCATCCAAATGGCCGGACGAGTCTTCCGCAAACACCCCACAACCAGCATCAAACAAGTCGTCCAATCCAAAAACACCCGCTGGCCCATCCACCGAACCGCCACCCCAACCCAAGCCAGCGTCTGGATGAACAACCGCTGGGCAAGCTACAAACAAAACAAAAACATCGACAAAATCAGCACCAACACCAGCATCGCCATGATCACCATCGACACCACAATGCCCAAATACATCCAAGAACGCAAACAAAAACCAAACCGCTTCAGCGAAAACAACCTACCCCAACGCGACGAAAACGGCGGAGCCTTCATCCACTAGGAAAACCATGAACGACAAAAACCAACATCCGCACCGACAAAATAGTCCCCAGTATTTAAAACAAGTACCCACCATTTAGCAAACTACCTCTTGGTGCTACAGAAGAATAGAGGCGGGACAACCCGCCCACCACCTCAAACCGGGAGACCACCATGGTCAAATCCATCCAGTACAACTCCGCCCCGCTCAACGCCTTCACAGTCCTTGATACCACCGACAAAGGCAAAGTCACCCACCTGAGCATCGACGGAGTCACCGTCGTACCCACCCCCCGATTCTGGACCAGCCTCTGCAGCACCTACAGCACCTACGGCCTCAGCACCAAACTCTTCAAGCTCTTCACCCACTCCGAAGTATTCCAACGAGTCACCGACGTCGTCGGAGCCGAAGGAAAAGACCGACTCCGCTACGCCGTCGAACAAAGCAAAGGAACCCTCAAACTCCTCGCCGTCACCCACCCCAGCAAGCCCGTCGTCGAATACGAACGAATGGAAGAAGTCCTCGTCCGCTACGGCGCAGAAAAAATCGAATACAACGAAGGCATCATCCGAAGCACCCACGCCCCCACCATCATGGACGACGTCAACATCGTCGGTGACGCCTTCACCCACCAATACGTCATGGAAACCCCCATCGACGGATTCGGCAAACCCCTCATCTACCTCTCCCTGCTCCGACAAGTCTGCTCCAACGGAATGATCGGCTTCGCCCGCGCATTCCGATCCGAAATCAACATCGGCAGGGGAGGACAAACCGCAGACGAAACCATGTTCTCCGTCTCCAGGGCCCTCGATAGCTTCAACAACGAAGAAGGCTACGCCGCCCTACGCCAACGCTTCGAAAGCGCCGCCAACTCCTGGGCAAGCGTCTACGAAGTAAACCGCGTACTCAAAGTCATCAACACAATGGCTCAACGAGGCATGTTCCACAACCCCGGCACCACCCCAATGGGCGTCATCGACGACCTCGCCACCACCCGAGACGCCGTCCTAAGCAGCGGCATCGACAGCGTCGACGAAGCCATCAAAAACCCCGTCAACATCAAGCTCATGCGAGCATTCAGCCAAATGACCGGCGGACTCTGCGAAATCTACGGCATCACCCACCTCGACGCCATCAGCCAAAAGAAAATGAGCAAAATCCCCGCCCGCTGCAGCATGTACGACCTCCTCAACTTCACCACCGAAACCGCAACCCACTACTGCAACGAAAAAGACGGCCGACTCCTCCAAGCCGAAGTAGGCAACTTCATCAGCGCCGAATACGACCTCGAAGGCACCATGGACACCCACCCCAACTTCAGCGACTTCTTCACCAAGATCGACGACGACGCATAACACCCAACCACCAGGCCCCCACCACATCTAAGTGGTGGGGCCATTGAACAAATACCGCCTTCCTGCTACAAAAGGGTAGGAAACAAAAATGAACAAATCAAACCCACACGAAAACGGCCGCCAAGACGCCATCCACAACAACGGCAACAACACCCACAAATACCCCACACAACACCGCAAAATCTACGCCAAAGGCTACAAAGAAGGCCAACTAACCCGAGCAATCTTAAAAAGAACCAGAAACCTACCAGAATAACTGGAAGACCCATGAAAATAGACAAACCACCCATCATCGCAACAATCATCACCATGATCATCGCCGCCTTAACTAAAGAAAGAACCATGCTAGCCTATATTATCGAATACCAACAACCAAAAAACAGCCAAGGGCAAAACTTAACATCCAAAAGTGTACCAACAATGTCGACATCCACACCATCGACCACTTCAGACAACTCGGCACCATAATCCCACAAAACGACTACCAAAAAGGCCACAAAAAAGGCCACATCGTAGGCCGCGAAGAAGGCTACCAAGAAGGCTACCAAAAAGCCGAAGCCGACTTAGCCGAATGCAACCACGAACGCGCACAAAAAGCAAGCTACCAAAAAGGCTTTCGTCATGGCCACCGAAAAGCCAAAACCAAAGCCGAAGCCGACTTAGCCGAAGGCAACCACAAAGAACTAGAACGCGCACAAAAAGCAAGCTACCAAGCAGGATACCAAAAAGCCCTAACCGACATAAAAACCAAACTGACAAACCTCAAACCATGAACCTCCTAGTACACGAACACTACCCGAACGACGAAAGCATCGCCTACATCCTCGACATAGACTCACTGAGAGAAAAACAACCAGAATTCGTGAACAAAATAGAACAAGCCCTCAAAAACAAAACCATCATCGCACTACCATTCATTGACGATCTCGCTTACGACGGAACCACTGGCTTCCAAAACGAAGACACCCGCAACAACCACATACCAACATACCCATGCACAGTTGACGGCGAAATAGAAATCTGGTACCAATAACACCACCCACTCAAAGAGAAAAACCATGACAAAACACACAAAATACAACGAAAACCTCCACATCGACGAACCCGGCTGCGACGAAAACCCCCTCGAACACGAACCCACCTACAACCCCCTCCAATACTGCTACCCCATCAAAACCATCCTCAATGACGCCGAGTGTACAAAAAGAGGATGCGCAAGAACACAAAATAACCCAACCGATACCAAATTCTGCGCCACCTGCACTGTCGAATACGAACTCGCCATCAAATTCCAACTACAAACCCACCACCAAACCACCCCCATCAACTTCATCGACCCAAAAACAAACAAACCACACACAACCCCCTTCTTCCCACAAAACACCGACATCACCATCGAACCCGACCCCACCGGCCCCGAACCCAACCTCAAAGACTACCAAATCGGCGAACCCACCTACTACCTCGCCCCCACCATCCTTCGCTGCAAACACACCGAAACCGGCCAACTCCTAACCAGAGAAGCCACCACCCACCTCATCAGCCCCGAAATCCTCCAACAAGCCCTCCTCAACTACCGAGACCAAATCGAACAAGACCCAAACGCCCCAGCCATCCTATACCAACTCCTAACCATGTGGGACCCAAAAAACTACACCGCAGCAGACCTATCATCAGGAGACAACTGGGACGACGAAGACCTCGACGACGATGACGACGAAGACTATGACGACGAAGACTATGACGACGAAGACTAATGTAGGAATAACACCTACGCGGCGGCGTGTGAGAAACGCTATGTAGGGACAGAAAACGAATGTCCCAGCCGGTTAGAATCCGGCCCGCACTTTTAAAACACAATCATAGAGAAACCGATGGACCCCCACAAACACATATACACACTCATACTAGAACCAACCAACAACGGCCACAGCTACCTCCATAACCAAAACCACCCCATCAGCGTCGCCATACAATTCTGCAGTAACCAAACCCGCAAAATACTAGGTTGCATAGACACAATAACCGGCCAAGAAATAGACCACAAAGACATCAACATAGCACAATTCGAACACACACTCGACAGCGCCGTAGACCTCCTAAAATGGGCCGCCCACAACGACCCAGAAGAAATAAACCCAGAAATCAAAAAATTCCTAAAAACACTCTAAAACAAGAAAGCAAACCATGAACACCCAAACCCAAACCACCCAACCAAACCTAACCACCCGCACCAAAGCCAAACCCCGCCCCCGAAAACTACTCACCACCGTCGAACTCAAAATGCAAGAAATACTACTCAAACGAAAATACCCCCACATCCAAGACGGCA
This sequence comes from Deltaproteobacteria bacterium, assembly GCA_019314085.1. The sequence continues at coordinate 27,886 of JAFCZZ010000006.1, forward strand.
CACTCACCAACGCCACCAAAGGAATGACCATACCCGGCTACACCCCAGAAGAAGTAGCCAAATACAACCACAAAAGATCCGTCACCATCAACTGCACAGTAGACGGATGCAACAACCAACGCAGAATCGCCACCAGCGACCTCGCACAAGTAAAACTATGCGAAAACTGCACCCGCCTAGCCCGCAACACCCGCAAACGCGCCAGACGCGCAGCCACAAAAGCCAAATAATTTCCAACCAGGAAACGACAACCAACCACCACCGCAAGATACACCGATAAACGACTCACAATAACATGAAAATCTTCATCTTCAACACCACCCTCAAACTCCTCGATAACCTCTGTAGCGCCATGAGCATCTGCGGCATAGCCTACACCATAATCGCCGTAACAAACAACTACCCAGAAGACATCAAGCAACGATACCTCATCTGCGGACTCCTCTGCTGGATACTAGCCGCAATCTGGTCAAAAAACAAATAATCTACGGACAAACAAATGAAAACCCGCATCACCCTCGCAGTCACCGCCTGGCTCCTCCCACTAATCAGCATCTGGATAGCACTAGATCCAGACACCTTCTGGCAACGAATCGCAGTAGCCGCCCTCATAGAAATCCCAGTAGCCGCATGCCTAGGAATAGCCATCGCCATCATCGCCATACTAACCCTAGACTGAGACCCCATGATCCACGTAGAAAACTACTTCCATAAAAAACAAGGGCCCGTAGCTCAGCGGTAAGAGCAGGGGACTCATATGGGGCCATGGCGAAATGGTTAACGCAGCAGACTCATAATCTGGCAGATCTTGGTTCGAATCCAGGTGGCCCTACTAAAAGTGGTCGAACAAACTCGACAATCAGCGACCACTAAACCCAACAGTTTCCAACCAGGAAACTCACCAACCCCATGCCACACCTAATCATACAAGCCATCCACAACGCACTACTACCCCACATACAACGCGCAAACCTAAAACTCAGCTACCCAACCCAACCCAAACCAGCATCGCCATCGAAAGCAGTAACCACGTAATAATCTGGATCTGGTACCTAATCGACACAAACACAATCATAATCGACCCAAACCTCCCACTCCCCAAGAACAAAAGAACCACACTCCACCCATCCGACCCCAAACTCATAGAAAGACTAACAAGAATCATCGCCAAACGCTACCCAGAAGGTAATCACATACAAACTTCACCACTAACCAAGTCTCCAGTCAAATATATAGACAAAAAGGCCACCAACTTTGTTGGTGGCCTTTTTGTCTTAGGCGTATGCCTGGTTTTTCCATGGGGTTGTCCTTAGTTTCCACCTTGGAAACTGCTGCAGAAATCACCAGGGCACAGACATACAATCAGACTACGGAAAAGCAATAAGATGCAACCAACCAGCAACAATAAAAATCCGCCTAACCAACGGCCAATACTACAAACTATGTAACGACCACGCCAAACAACTAGGAATCCCATGCAACAAATAGAAATCCACCTCGCATTCAGCTTCGACTGCGACCACTGCGGACGCGAAAACTTCTTCAGACAAACCTGCCTAGACCCCCACAGCGACCAAGCCCTCGAAGCCAGAGAAGAAATGGAAATACCCGACAACATCGAAGGAGCCCTAATCATAGAACCAGAACAGGTCACCTGCAAACACTGCAACACCACCTTCGACGTCGAAAAATACGACCCACCTAGCAGTTTCCAAGGTGGAAACTAATCATAGGAATAGAATAATGACTAACGACTGGCGAATAAAACAATATAAAGACCTCCGCAAAGAACTCAAGAATGCCACAACTTATGACCAACTACGCGAACTATGCGAAGAAATACTGGACAACCCGCACCGAAGATTGGGGCAAACTCGTCGAAATAAACAACATATTACTCAAATCACTAGAGCTAAAAAACACCGACATGCTCATCGGAGCCGCCCTATCTGGCGGTGACCCCATAGCACTAGCCAAACAAATAATGGGCACCCCCGACAAATCTTAACATTGTTGGAGTGTGGGATCCCCCAGACTCCATACTCCAAGCAATAGCTAACCTATTACAACCATTAATAGAACCCCTCGTAATGGTTGAAGAAGCGCACCTAGTAAAACAACTAGAATCCATCCAATCTTAATGCAACATCTAGCCCACTTCTAGGGCAAACACACTAGTACACCGGGACAACACCCTCTCCCTGGTATCTCCTTTAGCTTCCCTTGCACTCTCGCTCAGGACCTCTCCCAACCCGAGCACAGGCCACAAAATGCAAGGGCGACCCCAAAGAAAGCCTCCGAGACCCCAAGGAGCAAGTGAGAGCAGGGGCCATTATATTGTTTTGAATTGTTGTTTATAATTATCTGAGTGGTTGTGTTTTGTGTTACGCGGGGGCTGTCATGTTATTGCTTGTAATACTTTGTTCATTTGTTTATTATTGTTGCTAGTTGTTTTATGAGGTTGGGGTCTGCGAGGTTGTATTCGTGGCTGGTGTGGTATAGTTCTATTGTTTGGCTGTTTGTGTGGTGGTAGATCCAGGCGTGGAGTTGTGTGTTGTCGTAGATGTCGAGGAAGTTTGGGTCTTTTGGGTCGGGTAGTATTTGTAGGGGTTTGATTTGTGGTTGGAGTGCGTTGACTATTGCTTTGAGTGTTGTGTTCATGGGTGGTGGGTTGGTTGCTTGGGTACGTTGTGGTTGGTTTGGTTGTCTTTGACGTTTGGGGTTGGTGTAGTGGGTTTGTGGGCTGGTGACTTTGATGTCTATGATATTATGTGAGCTTGTGTTGTGGGT
>JAFCZZ010000324.1 GCA_019314085.1 Deltaproteobacteria bacterium
AGACCCACCACGTCGGCCGCCATATCGTCGATTGTAAAGGGCTCCGACGGAACCGTACTGCCGCCCACCCCCCGGTTGTCGAAGGTGATGACCTGAAAGCGCTCCGCCAGGGCGACGGCCTGCTCCTCCCACCCCTCCTTGGTCATCCCGAAACCCCCGATGAGAACCACGGGGTCGCCCTTCCCGCTGATAGTATACGAAATTTCGACACCGTTTACCTGTGCATGTTTCATGATTCACCCCCTCGAATATGATTGCGAGCCGTCCCCGCTTAATCGGACACGGCCCCAAAAAGCCATCGTCACTATTTTTCAATACGGAGGCGGAATATGTCCTTCTGCCTTCGTGTGGTCCTCTCCTTCGTCATATCGATCACTCCTTCGGCGGGAGGGCCTCCAGAACATTGGTGATAAAGCGGTCGGTATCCCAGGTTTCTCGCTGCGATGTCGCACCGAAGCGGACCAGCACCACCTTCCGGGACGGAATGACGATCACCTTCTGTTCCTGAAATCCCTGGGCCGCGAAGGCGTCGCGCGGGGCGTTCGGCCAGAGGCGATCCTGGGGATTATCCGGCGCGCCGGCGTTCAGCCAGAAAAAGGCGCCATACTCACCCCGCGGGGCCGTGGGCGTCCTGCAAATACAAAAGGCCGAAGCGGGTCCAGTCGCGCGGCGTGGCGATACCGTAGGACGATCCCACAAAGGTCCCCGACGAGTCTGGCTCAATCAGGGCGCTCGACATCCCGATCCGGTCGAAGAGCTCCCGGCGCATAAAGTCGTAGTAGTGCTCATACCGCTCCTCCGCCGCCCGGCGGACGATACGGGCCACGATATTCGCGGTGCCGCTGGAATAGCTCCACATTAAATCAGGTTCAAATTCAAGGTCTTTTTCAGCGGCGAAGGCCGCAAAATCGGGACTCCCATAGAGCATATCCACCGCGTCGTAGAGGGGTTTGTACTTCTCCTCAAAGGCGAGACCCGAGCTCATCCGCAGGAGCTGATCAAGCGTAATCGTACGCCGGGAATCATCCGGCTCCTGCCACTCGGGGACCGGCGCCGGGGAGTGTATATCGAGCGCCCCCTCCCTCACCAGTATCCCGACCAGGGCGTTGGTGATGCTCTTGGCCATCGACCATCCCGGAAGCGGCGTATCGGGACCGAAACCCGGCGCGTACCGCTCCGCGATCAGATGGCCGTCATAAACGACCACGATGGCGCGGGTCTTCCGGGGCCTCTCCGGTCCCGGTTCGGCAAAGGCCGCGTCCAGCGCCCGCTCAAGCCGTGCACTATCGACCCCCAGGGATGCGGGTTCAATCGCTCCTCCGCTCCCCTCCGGCCAGGGAAGATCGGGGTCATGCCGGACGGGTGTATACGCGGGATCGGCCTGATAGAAGGTCTGCCCGCGCACCGTCTCCTCATCCGCGCCGACTACCAGCGTGCAGCCGCACCCGTCACGGTAGACGGCCTTCGCCTCCACTCGCCCGAACGCCGATGCCGTCACGGACCGGTCCTCACGATCAACCTTCCACTTGACGACACGCGCCAGGGGATTGACCGGCTTGATGTCCTCCTCAAAGACGACGGCAGAATCCCGCTCTGAAATAAAGGTGCTGGAGCAGAGATACTTGGCCACATACCCCACACCGACGGGCATCGCCCTGTTCAGATACCACCCGGCGACAATGATAATAACGACAAGCAGGATCCCCAGCAATTTCAGACCGATCTTCAACCGACTCTTCATGGTGTCCCCCATTTTATGGTACGATTTATACGGTGCCTGCTCACTACAAAAAACACGTTTGGTACCGGCAAAGCACCTTTTTCAGATAAGGTCACCGAAGACCATATTACCTTGAGAAACTGCTCATCATAGATCCTGACCGCGGGCCTTCGCTCGTTCATTCCAGACGATAATGCGATGGATTGCCCTGGCCATATCCCGCAGGGACAGGAAGACGGGCAGGCCCGCATCTACCAGGGCCTCCTGGGCTCCCAGGTATTCCTTCATGCTTTCCAGGTCCTGGGGAGGCCGGAGAACCATCAGGACGGGTTTGCCGATCTCCTGCTGGGCACTGAGGATGGCCTCGATGGCCGGTTCGAGAAAGGTGGGAGAGGAGAAACGGCCCAGCCCCCAGCTCCCGATGGGATGTAAACCGAGGTGATAGACGATCATATGAATATCGGGCGACTTGCCGACGGTGCGCAGGGTAAAGGAGATGGTACTGGGATCGATCATGTTCTGCGTATCGATAGGATTGGTAAAGATGCTTCCCGCTATGGGCAGGTGGCGCTTCAGCTCATCCTGCACCTCGGAGGAGAGAGGGGGAACACGAAGCCCCTCGATTTCCATATCGTCACTGGCAAGAACACTGGGGCCACCGCCGCCGCCCACAACGGCTACGTTCGGGCCCACGGGAATGTTCCTCATGAAGCGCAGTGCCGCCAGGACGTCGATCATCTCCTCGGTGTTGTCGACCTGTATGGCGTTCACCTGCCGGCAGGCGGCCTCGAAGGCGGCAACGGAACTGGTCATGCTGGCCGTATGGCCGAAGGCGGCCCTTTTCCCCGCCTCCGTTTTTCCACCCTTGTAGACGATCAAGGGTTTGCGGCGTGCCGCCCGCGCCATGGAATCTATGAGGCGCCGCCCGTCCTTGACCCCCTCGATGTAGGCGGAGATGATCTCTGTCTCCGGATCTTCGGTCAGATAGTCGAAGAGTTCGCACTCATCCACGTCCAGCGCATTCCCGTAGCTGACCACCTTGCTGTAACGCAGACCCCGGCTGGCGCCGAAAACGGGGAGGTTCTGGGCGTGGCCGCCGCTCTGAGAAATGAAGGCAATGGGGCCCGGCTCCAGGGGGGCGTTCGGGTGGTTGACGACGCGGCTTTTCGGAACGTAGATGCCCACACAGTTGGGACCGATGATCCGGAAGTTGCCGCTCCTGGCCTTTTCCAGCATGGCCATCTCCAGGTCCGCCCGATCCTTGTAGCCGCTCTCGCCGAAGCCGGCGGTGAAGAAGTGCACCGACCGTACCCCCTTGACGGCACATTCATCGAGGAGATCGAGGCAGCCCTCTGCGGTGATGCTGACCACCACGTGATCAACGGGACCGGGAATGCTCAGAAGGTCCGGGTAGCAGGGCAGCTCGAGGATTTCCTTATATTTCGGATTCACGGGATAAATGGCGGGAAAGCCGGCCATTATCAGGGACAGGACGATCATTCCGCTAAAGGAGAGCTCCGCGCCGCCCGAGACACCTACAACCGCCACCGAGCGCGGGGAAAACACCTCCTCAAGAGTCACGCGCTTTTCATCCGTATCTGTATCGGTTTTCTGTCTGATGATAATCTCCTTTTCGACGAGGGAATATAAGATGAACGGCCCTGCGAGTCAATGAAATATTGTGCTGTGTGTTGCCGATGATCGTGAACGGGATGTGTCCTGTTGTCCGTCCCACGCTCAATGCCGGAATCATCGGAAGAATTGAACCGCTTCCTCAATCGGTCTGCGCGGCGGCGTCTTCGACTCTCCCGCCGGATACCCCACGGGAATGAGGTCCACAAAATCCCACTCGGGAGACACGTCAAGGAGCTGCTCGATCTCCACCTTGGCCTGCACGGGTCCGGACATCCAGGTCGTCCCCAGGCCGAGATAATGCAGGAAGAGGCAGAGGTAGCTGGTGGCCGCGGCCACGCTCTGAAGGCTGGACTTTCCCGTCTCACGGGATGATCGGATCTGCCGGGCAACGGGGTCCGTCTCCTCCCGGACCTGCAGGATCTGGTCGGCAATGCTGGAATATTTTCTCCGTCTCCCCCCGGGCCTGCAGGATCTGATCGGCAATGCTGGAATATTTTCCCATCAGGACGACGATGCACACCGGCGCTCCCCGGAAGAAATCGGAACTCTTCCGCCACCGTGCCACGGTCTCCTCGAACTGCTCCGCTTCCGGCCAGGAGGCCATCAGTTCGGTCTTGGCCTTCACCGCGTCCGCCATCTTCCCGATCAGCTCCCCGTTGCTGACAATCAGAAACCTCCAGGGCTGCTGATTCCCCCCGTTGGGCGCCCAGGTGGCCAGCTCCAGGGCCTTCAGCAGGAGGTCCTCCGGGACCGGTTTATCCTCGAATCTGCGGATCGAACGCCGCGTTTTGGTCAATTCGGACAGCTCTTCCCATGTAATCATCTCTTTCGCTCCTTTTATAAATCACTCCTCACTCCTCACTCCTCACTCCTCACTCCTCACTCCTCACTCCTCACTCCTCACTCCTTACTCCTTACTCCTTACTCCTTACTCCTTACTCCTTACTCCTTACTCCTTACTCCTTACTCCTTACTCCTTACTCCTTACTCCTTACTCCTTAC
>JAFCZZ010000325.1 GCA_019314085.1 Deltaproteobacteria bacterium
CAGGTCAACGCCGTCCACCGGGGACCACCCGGTCATCAGGTAGGCCTGGAAGAGCTGCTCCATGTTTTTTCGCGGGTTCCAGGTGCCAATGCTATAGAACCGGACCTCGGTACGCTCGACCCCGAGCTCGTTGTCCGTCTCCAGGACGCGGTCCTCATACGGGTAGAGCTGGGTGAGCTCCGGGGGCAGGCAGTGGGGGATCACCATCCCCGGAGCCGTCACCCCGTCCTTGACCAGGAGCTTGCGGAGCCAGCGGGTGGGAACCCAGATTTCGTCGAACTTGTTCATCATCTCGACGACGGTCCCGGCGAAGGACATGTACTGGAAGACGCTCACCGGCAGCTTGTCGGTCTCCCAGACCGCGATGCCGATGTTGTACTTGCCGCTGGTGTAGTAGTTGCCCATGTCCGCGAGGTGGCTGTGGACGACGTTGATCGGCGGGTCCTCGTCCCAGTCGCCGCGGAGGTAGTTGAAGGTCCAGTCCTCCTTGATGGAGGTGTCCGCCCCCGGGGCGAATGCAACGGCCGCCATGCCGCGAATGCTGCCGGCGTCGAGGCCCAGGTACTGCAGGCAACGCAGGTAACCGCGCATGGCCATGTTGTATCCGGTGCCCGGGGAGAAGTCTCCGATGTAGCGCAGGGTGAGGTCCTTGATGGTCATGGGGTCTCCTTCATCTGATTGCGTTCCTCGAGCGTGGTGAGAGTTGACCGGCCGTAGAATTCTTCGATGCTGCAGATAATGCACATCGATCTCGGCAACTGGGAGTAGTAGAGCACCAGGACGTCCCTCTTCTTGCAGACTTTGCAGATGGTTCCCGGTGCGCTCATAACGGTGGCAGCTCCTTTGCTCTGGCGATGCACAGCTCGCGCAGGTCTGTTTGATAGTCTTTTCCCATCTGCCGCACCTTCCGTGCCGCTTTGTGAAGCCGGCGCTTCAACGTCGCCACAGCCGGGTGGTACTCGATGTCGTCGGGGTCCATGCCCTGTTTTTCCAGCACCAACTTCTTGCTGACGAGCCGGCGATACCTCTTGTGAAGGAGGGCGTTCATTTTTCCAACTTCAAATCTGTGGTCTCGGAGACTGGCAGTCTGGCGTTCCATCTCCAAACTGCGTCGTAGTCGGTGCCCGCCAAGGGTCCTTCGCATGCACAGCCCTCACAAGTAACGACCACGTATGGGTCGTCATCCTCTTGTATCTCGGGATGTTCGCGAACGAACCTGGGAATGTCGACTATCAGGTGTTTTGTTTGACCACAAAAGGGACAAGGCAAGGCTTTCATGCGTCCACCGGGTAAAAATGCTCGAGCACCATGTCGATGACCTCGGGCCAGAAGAAGGAACCGCGGCCGATGAGGTTCATCAGCTTCCGGCCCTCGGGGTTGGCGATCCACCGCTTTGCGTAGGTCAGGGCGTCACCCCTCGTTTCGAACATGTGACAGGTCATCAGGAGCGACACCGCCCCGCTGCGCACCTCGGCCCGCCAGCAAGACGTTCCCTTGTAGGCATGGGGTTTCACCTTTTCACCAGCCGGCACAGCCGGAACATGCAGCGATGAGGGACGAGAGCCCATTCACAAAGGAACATCCTTGAGAGCGATGACCGCTGCTCGTCCCGGACCACATGCGGGCACTCGGTCAGGTGGCGCTGGTACCAGTCCTTGTAGTCCTTGAACTTGGGGTCTTTCACTTGAGCCACCCGCAGTTCCTCAGGTTCTGCCGCATTCGTTTCCAGAACATCCGCCGGGGCCAGACCTCCCACAGGATGCGCTCGATGATGCCCTCGTTGCGGCAGAACTTGCACTTGCCGTTGATGAGCGAACCGACCGTGACATCGCATCTGGAGCATTTCATCGTTTCCCCCTGGACATGAACATCGCCAGCTTCTGCACGAGCTCCCCGACGATGACGTTCTGCTGGTTGAGCCGGTCGGTCATGGCCATGATGAAGCTGTTGATGGTGTCGTCCTGGCGTTTGTTGACGCGCTCCAGTTTGTCGATGCGGTCTTCGAGCTTGGCCAGTCGGTCTGCAACGCTGCATTCATCCATCGTCGGGTTCCTCTATATCTGACATCCAAGACAGAATCGTTGCCGCCTCTTCTCTGTTACCACTCCAGTCCCCGGTTCTAATGGAACTGCAAAGCCAATCCAGCCTGTCGGCCAACTTGGCCCGCAGCTTCCGCCAGGCATCGGGGCCGACGTTGGGGACGGCCTGCTCGGTGACTTCACAGCCGTGTACCATCGAGATATCCCTCACGGAAGAATGGGTGAGGATGGATTCAACCTGATCTACAGTAAGCGAAGTGTCAGGCTCGTCCCCGTCGAACCACATCGTCACATGAAAGTCTTTGCGTACTGGTCTTGGCACCTCGACCTCCCTTCCTGGTGTGCGGTACGGGCCACAGTTCATCGTCGGCCGCTGCACCGGGTCGTTCAGCCCGGTGTCCAGGTTTGGCCCCGGCCTGTACGACATGGTCTCGGGGTCGAAGTGACTCACCTCTCCAGGTCCACGTCAGCGAACCTGTGATACAGGACGTCGATTACCCGCTCGACATACTCCTCTGTCAGCTGCGGGGGGAGTAACTCGTTGATTCGTTCAACCACGGCCACCTGGTCCCGGGCCGCCATGGCCATCAGCACGCCATGGTCGAACGACGCGGAGCAGGTGGCTGCCGCGTCATCCGGGTGCGTCCCTGACTTCTGGAACCTGTCCAAGGCCTCCAGGAACCGAACGACGGCCTCCTTGTCGGCGCAGACCTGCCAGGTGTACGCCGTCTCTCTCTTGAGCAGGTCTCGGAAGTCGATCATCTCCCTCGGCTTCGGCTCTTCTGCGACGGCATCCGGTACCTCGTATCGACCGAGGGCTTCCGTGAACGCATCAAGATGCTCGGACGAGGAGAACATTCCCTTGCCAAGGATGATCGGCGGGTCAACGGCCTTCGACACCCTGCGGCTGATTGCCTCGAGCACCTGGACGACCGGGGCGGAAACGAAGACGAAGACCTTGAACCACGCCGGGTGTGCCAGTTCGTCCAGTTGCCTTCGAATCTCCCGCAGCTCGTGCCTGATGTCGTCCACGGAGAAGGGGCCGCCGGGGCTGGCGTCGTAGTGGCCGTTGCCGGAATCCTCCCCGGGCTCGGGGAAGCAACCGCTGTTGAAAATTCCGTTCTCTGGGAAGAGTTCCTTCTCGCTATCCATCGTCATCTCCTTTTATGTCGCCGCCGTGTACTTCGGTAGGG
>JAFCZZ010000326.1 GCA_019314085.1 Deltaproteobacteria bacterium
TGGATATCCGAGATAATAGTCAATAAGGTTACCGGTCATATCATCGATGGCCACCTTCGGGTCACGCTTGCCATGCGGAAAGGAGCCAAGGTTCCGGTCAAGTATGTTGACCTTTCAATCGAAGAAGAAAAGTTGGCGTTAGCGTCCTATGACTTCATCACCGGCGAAGCCGTCGTCGACGAAAAGATGATGCGCCTTATCCTCTCCGAGGTCGAGGAAGAATATCCGGATATGATGTTGATAAGCGATATCGAGGGGTCGATGATTGAGCCGACTAACGAGGTGCTGATGAACACCGGCATATTGCAAGCAAGGTTTCTTGTGCCGCCGTTTTCCGTTCTGGATTGCAGACAGGGTTACTGGAGGAATAGAAAAAAGGAATGGCTGTCGTTAGGTATCCAATCCGAGGTTGGCCGAGGCCCGAAATCAATTGAGTATGACAAGGATATCGCTCCGTCTGAAAACGCTTACAATCATGAGGACGGTTTGATTTATCACTCCGACAGCGGACGTGACCCACGATACTATGAAATGAAACGGGCGACCGAGTTGAAGCTAGGCAGGGAGATATCCACCGAAGAGTTCCAAACCTACTACTATAAGCCAGGGTCGTCGTTATCAGGCTCGTCGATATTCGACCCCGTGTTGGCAGAGATTTCTTATAAGTGGTACTGCCCTCCTGGCGGAAAGATACTCGACCCGTTTGCCGGCGGCAGCGTGCGTGGTATCGTGGCAGCATATCTTGGCTATGAGTATCACGGAAACGACCTCTCAGCCCGTCAAATCGCCGCCAACCGGCTCCAGGCGGAGAGTTGCCCAACTGGACGGTCGGAGATAGCACGGATATCGATGAAATTCTTCCAGGCGAGTACGACTATATCTTTTCCTGCCCACCATACTTTGATTTGGAAAAGTACTCTGAGCAAGATGGAGAGCTTTCCCAGATGAATTGGGACGAGTTTCGCACCGCTTACTTACACATTATCCACCAATGTGTTGCAATGTTGAAGGACAACACATTTGCCACATTTGTCGTTGGGGATATGCGGGACGGCGACGGGTTCTATCGAAACTTTGTTGGCCTAACCGCCGACCTATTCGAGGACGCCGGAATGAAGCTCTACAACGAGGCCATCCTCGTAACCACCCTGGGCAGCCTCCCCATTCGCACCGGCAAGCATTTTGCCGATGTGCGGAAGCTAGGCAAGGCGCACCAGAACGTCCTCACGTTTGTCAAGGGCGACCCAAAGATAGCAGCCCAGGCCGTCGGCGACGTGGAGATAATGGAACTGGTTACTACCAGCGAAGAAGATGGCAATGCGTAAGATAAGCAAACGCTTTCACGCTCAACTTCGGCCTTACCTTTGCGGGTTTTCCTTCTCCTTGCTTTGGCAGCCACCAATTAATGAGGAAGGGTTTATCATGAACCGGGACTATCAACTCGAATTGTCTTATCAGTTCCTTTGGTGGCAGGGCAGCCTCGTTTGGAACATCCCTGGAGAGGCGACAATAGCATGAGCCCGAAATGTGGACGCCGGCTCCATCGGTGTCGTGAATGCAAGTTCAAGTTCGAGGCTGGCGACCCCACCAAGATATGCCCCAGATGTAATGCCGAGAGGTTGTGCCGTCAGAGCGTCAGGGAGGAAGGTCTAGCGTGCCGGCTGCATGGAGGCGCATCCCTAAAGGGCATTGCGCATCCAAACTTCAAAACGGGAATGTACTCGGAGCACATGCCGAGAGAGCTAGACGATAAGCACACGAAGTTTATCAACGACCCCAATTGGTTGTCGCTCACAAATGAGCTGGCCGTTCTACGAGCAATAATGGCCAGACGCTTAGACGAGCTGGACGGTTACGCTTCCGCAGAGATATTCGCAGCGGCAAGGTCGACATGGCGTGAAGCGAAAGCCGCAAGCGACCGTAAGGACAGCAAAGAGTTGTATCGCTTATTCACCGAGCTAGGTAACATCTTAGAGCGTGGCGAGAGGTAACATCTTAGAGCGTGGCGAGCAGCAAACAAGGTTCGCTGAAAGAACGCTCAACGAAGTGCATAAGGGGGCCGAAGGCATACGACGATTAGTCGAAGCCGAGAAGAGCCTTGCGATAACAAAAGACGAGTTAGTCCCGATAGCAATCATCTTCGGGCTGGCTGATGTATTTCTCAGGAGTTTACGTGACCAAGTCAGAAACCTCGATGGCGGCCAGCAAGCCGTCTCCACTATCGGACAAGCCGTCTATGGATTTATGGAAGAATTCATGGGTACAGGAAGTCAACGAGATAGTGGAACCGACACCCCCAAAATCATCGACGCTCGCAGCACCTAAAGATTGGAAAGCCTGGATAAAGGCACTATTCCCCAAACACTTCACAAAAGCATTTGCTCCGCATCACGTGGAGTACTGGGAGTGGCTCTGGTCGATAGTTTCAGGCGTCATGCCACGCCCATTCATAGGAATATGGGCACGGGGCGGCGGAAAGACAACAAACGCCGAGGTGGGCGTCGTTCTGTTGGGCTGTTCGGGGGTTAAGAAATATTGTTGGTATATTCGGGAGACGCAAGACCAAGCCGATAAATCAGTTGAGAACATCGCCGCCCTACTTGAGAGCGACGAAATCATGGCCTATTATCCGGCCATGGGGGAGCGAGCTATCGGTAAGTTTGGTAAGCCTCGAGGCTGGCGGCGTTCCCGTTTGGTCACGGATGGTGGCCTGACAGTAGATGCGCTCGGGCTGGATACCGCAGCAAGGGGCGTGAAGTTCGAGGAACAACGTCCAGACCTAATCGTGTTTGACGATATCGACGGCGAGGCGGATACAGAAGTCACGACAGAAAAGAAGATAGCTAACCTAACAAAGAAGATTCTACCGGCGGGTTCGACCGATGTCGCAATCGTCGGTATCCAGAACCTAATTATCCCCAATGGTGTATTCTCTCGTCTATCGAACGGGTCGGCAGACTTCCTGCGTAGAGCAATCATTTCGGGACCTCACCCAGCGTGCCATGGCCTAGAATATGAACAGGTTGAAATTGAAGGCGAAGAACGGCTCGAGTATCGGGTGACAGCCGGCGAGGCGTTGTGGGCAGGTCAAGATATGAACGTAATCGAAGACCAAATCAATTTGTGGGGTCTACGGGCGTTCCTGAAGGAAGCGCAGCACGAGGTAGATATCCCCGAGGGAGCCTTGTGGAACCGGAGCCAAATCGACGACCACCGGCGGACTGAGCATCCAGATTTCCTTCGGGTTGGCGTTGGGGTTGACCCCCATGCCACGGTCGGAGAGACAGGAATTATAACCGTCGGTATCGCCGAGATAAAGCGTGTCATTCATGGGTGGGTTTTGGCCGACGACACCATCGGAGGGAAGCCTGACCAATGGGGGTTAGCGGTCGTCGCAGCATACAATAGGCACCTCGCAGATATCATCATTGGGGAGATAAACAACGGCGGCGATATGATTGAGAATGTCATTCGGAATGTCAAAGGCGGAGCCAACGTAAACTACGATACTGTCAGGGCGACGAGAGGGAAAATGCTCCGTGCAGAGCCGGTAGAGGTTCTTTATGACGAAGGAAGGATGCACCACATGGGGTATTTCCACGAACTAGAGTCTCAAATGTGTTTGTACGTCCCAGGAGACGCCTCCCCCAATAACCTAGACGCCCTAGTTTGGATAGTAACTAAACTCGTGTTAGAATACAAAGCGAAATCTACCGGAGCGAAATCCTCGCCTTACTAAAATAGGAAAACAAGATTATGCTAATTCCAGTCGCAGCAGATACTACTTTGCCAAGGCACGAAAGAGTTGTAATGGCTCGCAAGTATTACGACGGCCAGCACCCAACTCAACTCACCGTACGACAGCGTGAATACCTTCAAATGGCGGCCAATGCGCCTGAATTCAGGGACAATTACTGCCCTATCGTTGTCGATAGTTTGGCCGAGCGGCTAACTATCACCGGCTTCCTGGTCGAGGGCGACAAGGAAATCATGGCGGCCAACGATGAACTAAAAGATGGCACAGGAGAGCCGGCGCAGACTCAATCAGACACCATCCAGGAATGGTGGGCACGTAATAAGATGGACGAGAAACAAGGCATTCAGCACCTATCCGCCATTCGGGACGCCGATAGCTATTTGATTGTGGATTGGAGCGACGAGTTCAATATCCCTTTATTCTCGACCGGCATGGCGTGGGATGGGGAACAAGGTGTCGAGGTGGTCTACTCCTCAGAGAGTAAAACCGTTCCGCTTTTCGCTTTCAAACGCTGGAAGATACGTGGAGGGGAAAGATTGAACGTCTATTGGCCAGATAAAATAGAGAAGTATAAGATTTTACACAAGGTGGCGGGGGGAGCCATTATAGCCAAGGGCGTTCGCCTGTTCAAATCGGTTATCGGCAGCACCATTACTCCAGAGGAAGTTGTTGCGGCGGAGGCCGGCCAATGGGTGCTGCTTGATGAGAAGCCATGGATAGCCAAGGATGGTAAGCCGTTAGGCGTTCCCGTATTCCATTACTTGAACCGTGGCCAGGGTTACGTGTATGGCCAATCAGAACTAAAAGATATTATTCCTATCCAGAACGCTCTTAATAAAGCTATCATCGATTTGGTTGCGGCGGCAGACACGACAGCATTCCGCATCTACACCATGGTCGGCGACGACCCCTCAAATCTTGACGTATATCCTGGGGTGTGGGTTTACTCCGACAAGACCAAGGACGAGGTCGAAATCGGGCATATTCCTGGCGAGGACTTGACAGCCCTTATACAATTCAAGGACGCCTTCGCTTTCGAGGTTGCTCGGGTATCCAGAACCCCGTTATCTTTCTTCCAAATCTCACGGGCCGTGGCGGCGGAGGGGACGCTCAAGCAAGAGGAGGCCGGCCTAGTCGCCCGTGCTAAGAATAGGCAGATATCCTTTGGTAACACTTGGGAGAACGCAATCACGTTCGCTCGCAGACTGGCGCAGACGTTCGGCTCCGAATACGAACACATGAACGAAGATATGGATATCTCTGCTATATGGGCTGACCCCGAAACCCGCAATGATGAAGCGCAAATCAACATCTTCGGATTGAAGATTGAGAAGCTAGGCGTCCCTGCGGACGTGGTGTGGAGCGAAATCGGATACACCCTCGAACAGATAAAAGAAATGAAGTTGAACCCACTTTATAAGCAATGGAAGGAAGGCGAGACATTCTGGCAAGGGG
>JAFCZZ010000327.1 GCA_019314085.1 Deltaproteobacteria bacterium
TTCGGCCGATAACCTCCAAGTTTCTGGAGCCAAACTATTTATTTGCTCTTCAATGGCGCGAGGGCTTTATATTTGGACGTGTTCTAAGGCGTAGAATCTGCAACTATAAGCCTTGGAGCCTCATAGACTCTGCTGGCAACGCAGTGGAGATTTCACCGGGCAGTCATCAGACAGAAATCAGGTTTAGAGACCCCAGAGCTCCTGCTAGGGACATCCTTTACCTCAGCACTACGACCAACGCTGGGCTTCCTTGGTTCTTCCACGGAGCGTTCGGCATCAAGCCTCAGCAGATCTACATGTACCTCCGTCAGCCTGAGGGAGAGACTATTCCGGGCAAGTTCCCGAACATTAATCCTGTGCGTCCAGCCTCTGGGGACGATTTCGGCTACATTAACTCGCTGAACAGTCCTTACGAGCAGCCGACCGACTGGGTTGAAGTCGTTATTCCGCCTGGAATGCACCTTTCAGCCGAGTTCTACAATAAAGACCCTGACAGAACAATACGCCCTGTACTGAACATCCTGTTCGCCCTGTATTGGGTGGAGCTGTTCAAGCCGGAGACACATCCAGACCTGATAGCGAACATTGCAGCGAGAAGATATGAAGGCGCGAAGGCAGCGTTCCTTACTGTGGGCTTCGGAGACTATCCTGAAAACATGGGCTCAACGCTGATAGAGGACTGGAAGGTTAGACCCATGACACTTGATGAAGCTCGGGCTCTAGGAGGTAGGTAAAAATGGGGTTGACTAAACAAGAAATTAGGGAAAGACTTCAAACTAAAAGCGTGTGGGTTAAAACCGATTGGACAGCTATCGGAGACGCAGTTAGCGACGACGAGTTCAGGTACATAGTAGCCATCTGGATTAACGGAGACATGCAGGCGACTCGGACAATTGAGTTCTCCAAGTTGGCTAAGGGAGGTTCTGTCCCCGGCGATCTCTCTGGTCTGTGGAGTCCTATTCCAATTGCACCAGCCGACTTCAAGCAGATCCCAGAAGGAAGCTACAGCCTTGAAGACCCCATCACAGTATTGGAAGGTGGGACTAGACTTTACGCTAAGGTCGATGGGAACTCTGTCAACGTGACGGTCAATTATTGGGACACGGAACTTTAATGGGGTGAGCTTTGATGCCTCTGTTTAGGAAGGGCAAGAAGAAGCTCACCATCAAGTACAATCCTGAAACAGTGCAGTTGAAGATCCTTAAAGTTCCCGAAGGATATGAGTACGAGCTCCCTGAGAAGAGGGAAGAGTAGATGGTATTCGCTCCACTTGAAATCCGCATTGCGTTCGACCAAGGATACGCTACGTATAAGCATGAATCCCTCGTGGACTTCCAAGTGCCTCCGGGAGTTGTCTTGGCCTCTTTTGCCCCGGCTGAAGCTTCGGTTATCTGGCAGTTCTATCTCTGGTGCTTTGGAGAAGTTGAGCCTGCTGGGCCCACATCAAAGCTTTACTTCATTCACTGGCAGGAAGGAGTGAAAAGGCATTACGACCATGTAGTCCACAGTCTTCTCGATTTCGAGTATCCAATCTGGGCTAATTGTACACAAGCGAACCCACACTACATTGAGATGCATAATGAGACAGGGGAAATACAGACTATGGATCTCCAGCTTCACATGGCTGTGTTCCCGAACCCTGCAGCTTATCTGGACTGGTATTGCGATTTAATACTGCTCGGGCTGAGGAACGACATCAGCGATTATCTACTGACAGTCATGAACACCACCAGAGAGGATTTCAAGAGGAGACTCGATAGAAGGAGAGAGATCTCGTATATGTCTAAATTGGAAAGTTTGGTTGCGAGGTTACAGGAGTGAGGTAGAAATGCCTGCAATACATGAGCAAGAGTTAAGGAAGATTTGGCAGAGTGGTGGTGCTGGAAGGGAGGCGCTGAGGGAGGAGCTTGTTCGTTACAGATGGTGGTTTGGAACCGATGAGAAGTCACGAGTACTAGGTCAGTTCCCAGTAGGTGGAAGATTTCAAGGTCATCCTCAATTTGTTCTGGAGGTCGAGTCAGAAAGGGTTGTAGTTAGCGACTGGGACTTTGGAGTGTACGAAATTGACAAAAAAACCCTAGAGAAGGTATGGTTCATCAAAGCTGATCCAATTGCCAGGAGGATAACGGTAGATGGTGTGGACTATGGTTATGCTGTTTATGTAAGCCATGATCCAGCTAGACCAAACTATGTCTTGGTTGGTTGTCAAAAAGGAATCTTCGAAGTCGATAGAAATACTGGAGAGATCGTAAGGAAGATGGTCAGCTACGAGCTTGGGCCCTTCATCAAGACATTTTGGGGATATAAACCTTGGTACGATTCGAAGGAACCCGAGAGCTACCTATGGATAAACGATCCATCCAGACACGTCGTATGCAAACTGGATTGGACAGGGAAGATCCTATGGCAGTTCGGCGAGGCGGGAGTTTCTGGTTCTGATACGGCACATCTAAATGTGCCGACGTCCGTGACCGAGCTGAGGGGAGGCGTGTTCATAGCCGACATGGCCAACAATAGGGTGTTGACTGTCGACGAGGGAACAAAAAACGTTTCGTTTATCGTTCCATACTTTGAGCCCACTCACCTAAGCCTTCACAGGAGGCTGGTGTGGCTCGGAGTCGGCTCAATCAAAGGTCGAAGCAGGAGCTTCCCAATCATCCTATCTGGTGGGGGAACATTCGTCACCTATATTGATGTGGATGCGGACTGTGTAACCGTCGGGGACGATCTGGATCTCTACTTCACTGCCAACCATATGTGCCACGTTGTTTCATACAAGTTTTACAAACCAGACATTACGTTTCCCTGGGTTGGTGCGATAGAAGAATCCGTTAATCCAGGGGCAGAGACCCCTATAATACCTATTTACTGTTTCGGTAGGCCCGTTACATTCTACGGGCTGAACACCGAGAGCGGCAAGTTGAGGATTTACGTACCGAACTTGATTGGCCCCGGCAGAGGACTGGTAACTGACCCGAATACACCATGGCTTCTATACGACGAGGTCACCTTAACGGCAAACACGTTGGAGCCATATACCCCAACGGCTAGGAACATAGTTTTCGGTGTGAGCATAATAAACGACGGGGCTGAAGCTTCCACAGCCAAGGTGCTGTGGTGCGTAGGAGTCTGAAATGGGGGATGTAGATGTCCATACCTATATCGATGTATAGGAGGCCTACGAGGATGCCCTTTAGCCTAGGGTTCGATAGGTACGCCAGGTACGCCTTATATTTCGACGGCGTAGACGACTACGTGAGAGTCGAGGACGCCCCCAGCCTGAGAAGCCCAAATAGCCTAACCATCATAATGTGGATAAGACCTCTAGAAAACAGTAAAGAATGTCTTATTCAAAAAGGCCTGTCGCTGACAAACTACGACTACTTCTTGGATTTGAAGGATGGGGTTCTCAGATACGCGTTCATAGCTACGGACGACTCATATCACGAGCATAAATACAACTTGCCTGTTTCTGTTGATCAGTGGCATTTCGTAGCTTTCTGTAGAGATGGAAACGACACGGTGGCTTACGTTGACGGTGCGATGGATTCCTGGACGGCTCCGTTAGCCGCTAAGGACAGCGGGGGACGGATTGAAATCGGTCAGCGTGCTGGAGGGCACGGATACGATATATGGTTCCCCGGCACCATCGGATTAGTCTGCATCTACAACCGAGCCTTAACACCTGAAGAGATAAGATATAACATGTTAAATTACCACAATCCGATAAGAGACGGCTTGGTGCTCTGGCTCCCCATGGAGGAAGGCACAGGCACAACCGTTCACGACAAATCTGGCTACGGAAACCACGGCACAATTTATGGTGCAACGTGGAAGAAAGTGAAGATGTGGGAGCTAAGAGCGGAGGCAGGACTGTAATGACTAGATACAAAATTGTAAATTTGATGCTCAGCGAAGTTTTAGGAAAAGAATACGCCTTAGACCCAAGAACAAACTTCGCTGTAGATACACCTTTCGGAGTTAAATTCCACATTGAAGATTTTCCCCCAGACACCAAACTCTTCGTGAAGGTAAACGGCAAAACGGCTTTAGGCTACATCTACACGGGCAAAGGTAAGGTTAGAGGAAGAGTGGTAATTCCTCCTATCGGGCCTCCGATTGTAGTTCAATATGCATTCGGGAAGGCAACTGCAAGGTTCCCCAAAGTACACAACAAGCGAATCTTCGTGCCGAAATAAAAATGGGAAAGCTCGAGCTGTTCAGAGTAGCTGTCCTTAACTTCTCTCGTAGGCGTACAGCCTTATAGCTACTTCGTATTCTCCGGCCGTCGTGTTCGCAGGAACCTAAGTGCGATTAGGTCTATGTCTTTTACATGCGAGATTGACCTCGATGAAAACCACACGATTTCCAACAACCTCGATGACACATCCACAAGGCAACTTCTTCAATTTCTTAGATTTCTCCCAGTCTAGCGTTGTAAAGTATAGAACGGAAGGTTTAAAAACTTTATTATTATGGCAAGGTTAAAATTTAAATAGTTATTTTATTATATACTAAAGTGAAGCAAAATGTCGCAAAATTTAAAATATGTCTTTGAGGTCTTCG
>JAFCZZ010000328.1 GCA_019314085.1 Deltaproteobacteria bacterium
GCGGGGATCAGAAAATCCTCGGAGGCCATAGAACAGGAAGGGATAGCATTTGTATGGGAGAAGGCCTTGGCGGCGGACATGGTCATCATCCTCATCGACGGGAGCGCCCCCCTGACGGAGGAGGACGTCGAGGTCATAGACCGGAACCGCGAGAAGCAGGTGGTCCTGGCCATCAACAAATCGGACCTTGAGCCCCGGATAACTGATGCCGAGCTTGACGAACGGATGCCCGGCGTGGAACCGCTCTGGATATCCGCCAAATACGGGGACGGCATTGCTGAACTGAAGGAACGGATCGCTACGACGGCGGCAGGGAGCGGGGACAATACGGGATCGGACGTTATCCTGGCCAACCTCCGGCACAAGACCGCCCTTGAGAGGACCGCGGCATCCCTCGCGGCGGCACACGCCATCCTCTCCCGTGGCAACTTTCCGGAACTGGCCGCCTTCGATCTGAAAGAGGCTCTCGACCGCTTGGGCGATATCGCTGGAGAGGCAACAGCCGAAGACGTCCTCGACCGAATTTTTTCGACATTCTGCGTCGGGAAATAGGGAGTTTTTAGCACCCATGTATAAAGGATACAGGGTCATGAAAGAATATATCCACGAAGACCTGACCGAAGAGATCCGCTCCATCTCCGGACACTATCTGTACCTCCAGGAAGAAACGTTTCCCTTCAAGGGGAGAGACGTCCTGTATCTAACAGGGGTCGGGGTCGTGGACAACTCCTGCTGCGGCGCGGGGGGCTTTCCCTTCGTCAGGGTACCGGGCTACGTCGTCTCCTGGAAGGATAAAGTGGACGCGGAAGGCCACGCCATCAGCACGGTTGAACCGATAACACGGGAGGCGGACAGGCAAGAGATACAGCGTTTACTCGACAGCACATACCCCTACTCACAGATCACCTTTTAGACACACAATCTGCCCTGTTTTCCTGTTTGTTGGTAGCTTCCGGAGGTCGACAAAGGCAAGCGGCATCCAGTATTGTGTATTCTTTTTCGTAATCAGTAACGACCAAACTCTCGTGCCACAAGGGGATAACGACCTACGCAACAAACACCGGGAGTGAAATCCCCCACGGCAAGTTGCGGACATTTTGCAAAGAATTCCCGTAAAAAGTTTCGTAGTTGAATTAAATAGTAGAATAGGTATTATTAGCGTTTAGTATAAATAATTGTCGTGGATTAATTAAAGAGGTTTTCAATAGATCTAACTTGTTCGCTTGCCTATTCGTTCTCCAAGGAAATAATTACATAATTTGCGAAACATAGAGTGGCGAGCAGGGGAATAAACCCGATACACCAAAGTGAGGAGAAGATGATGCCAGAAAAAATTATTTATATGGATAATAATGCAACAACGCCTATTCACCCGGAGGCAAAAAAGGCGATGATTGACTCCATAGGAGTATTTGGCAATCCATCAAGCATTCACAGCCCGGGTAGAGAGGCCAAACAGCTTGTTGACGAAGCGCGTGAAAAGGTCGCCTCATTCATCGGTGCGTCGCCTGAAGAGGTGATGTTTGTCGGAAGCGGGTCAGAGGCTAATAACACGATCCTCAATGTCCTCACCTGCCAGCCGGCGGGGTGTGCATACAACCGGGAAGGCCTCAATAAAATTGTTACCACCACTATCGAGCATCCCTGTGTCCTCGAAACATCAAAGTGCCTGAAGGAACAGGGTGTGGATGTTTCATACCTTGGCGTCGATATGCACGGAAAAATTGATATGGAGCAGCTCAAGGATGAAACGATTGACAATAGAGGACTCGTTTCGGTGATGATGGCAAACAATGAAATTGGGACTATCCAGGATATCAAGACCATTGCCGGGATTGCTCATCAGCGCGGGGCATTGTTTCATACGGATGCGGTTCAGGCAGTGGGTAAGATACCCGTAAATGTTGGAGAGTTAGGGGTAGATTTTCTAACGCTTTCCGGACACAAATTTTACGGGCCCAAGGGTGTTGGCGCCCTGTATGTAAAAAAGGGGTCACCCTTTTGCCCGTTGATTCGTGGTGGACACCAGGAGAGAGGCAGACGCGCCGGAACAGAGAATACCCTCGGAATAATAGGGCTGGGGAAGGCTATCGAGATGCGCTCCCACGAGATGGAGGCCGAGGAGAAGCGACTGCTCGCATTGAAGGCAGCACTGAGAAAGGGCATCGAAGAGAAAATTCCTGACGTACAATTCATAGGACACCCGACAGACTGTCTTCCGGGCACCTTAAACGTTTCCTTTGACGGTGCGGAAGGTGAGGCAATCGTCCTGTACCTTGATCTGGAAGGAATCGCCGTGTCAACCGGGTCGGCATGCGCGTCGGGATCCCTCGATCCTTCGCATGTCATTCTCGCGACAGGACTGCCCGCGGAATGTGCTCACGGTTCAATACGTATCAGTATGGGACGGGAAAATACCATGGAGGACGTGGCGTATATGCTCGACAGACTGCCGGGAGTCATTGAGAAGATCAGGGATATGTCAACAGTGTATAAAAGGAGACCGTAATGGCGAACGTTGATTGGACATATACAGACAAGGTCAAAGAGCATTTTATGAATCCCAGAAACATCCTTCTGGATGAAGATGCCTATCAGGAGGATGGGAGGGGTATCGCGGGAAACGTGAAATGCGGCGACGAGATGATCGTTTTTATCAAAGTCGACAAGAAAAAGGCAATCATTACCGACTGTAAATGGAAAACCTTCGGCTGCGCGAGCGCAATCGCGAGCACCTCCGCCCTCTCTGAAATGGTCAAGGGTATGAAGCTCGATGACGCATTTAATCTTTCCGCGAAGGACATCAATAAGGAACTGGGTGGATTGCCAGACCACAAGATACATTGCTCAGTATTGGGAGATAAGGCCCTGCGATTGGCCATAAACGACTATTATATGCGCAATGGAATGGAAGATAAGGTCAAGAAGGAAGAGGAGCGTGTCGTGTGTAAATGTATGAATGTCACCGATCAGGAGATTGAGCACGCCGTGCTCGAGGGCGCGAGGACATTCTATGAAGTGCAGGAGATGACCAAGGCGGGCACCGGATGCGGGGAGTGCGAGGAAGAAATCACACAACTTTTGGAGACCTATAAACAAAAACACTTCTGTCAGGTGTAACGCCAGACAATAAGAGCTTTTCTTCAACGACTTACATGGGAAATAGGAAGGAGATATTCCATGAATATTGCCGGTACTATT
>JAFCZZ010000032.1:0-11413 GCA_019314085.1 Deltaproteobacteria bacterium
AGCGGATCTTTTGGGAAAAATTCTTTACATGAAATTCTCAAGAATGAAAAGTATATTGGAATGTTTGTGTTTAACAAGCGCCAGGGAAGGGCGCCGGACGGCAAAAAGAACAACCGGCGCTTAAAACCGAAAGAAGAAAGGATTGTTATACCTGGAGCCATTCCGGCTATCATAGATGAGAACCTGTTTTGGAGGGTTCAGGAAAAAATGTTAAAGAGAAAACAAAACCCCGAAAAAGCCAGGCAGAAGGCGAGAGCTGTTTATTTGTTGACTGGTTTGGTTAAATGTGGTCTCTGCGGATTCGCTTACATTGGCAATGGAAGCAGTTGGCTGGATGAAAAAGGAGAAAGAAGGCGGATGCATTACTACGAGTGCGGCGCAAGGGACAGAACGAGGACCTGCAGCAACCGGAGAATCAGAAAGCGCGTCCTTGAAGATATTGTCTTAAGCGAGATAGAAACGTCCATATTTGCGCCGGAAGCCAGGCCAATGCTGACTGAAAAAATTTTAGAGTTCTACAAACAACAAAAAGGGAAGGTAAAAACGGAAGCAGATTACCTGAAAAGGGAATACAGGCGGCTTCAAACGGCCATCGGCAACCTCCTGCGTTTGATAGAGCAGGGAAAGGCCACGGATTCAGTTTTGGAACAGTTAAAACAGAGGGAAGAAGAAGCCGGGTTAATCGGGCGGGAATTGGACCGGCTGGACAAACAGGAATCGCTTGAGATCGGGCGGAAGGAAATAGAAGAATACCTCGACGGCCTGTATAAGCAGTTCAAGGACAGAGAAAACGAGGAACAATTGAAGTCCCTCGTTCAGCAGTTCGTGGAAAAGGTAACAGTTTTTGAAGAAGAAATTGAAGTTACCTTAAAGATAACTTTGGTTACCGGTGGTGGAGGCGGGCCGTACCTGACGGTAACCAAAGTTGTTAAGTACAGAGTTAGCAAGAATTCTCCTAAACAGATCATTTACATCTGTTGACATTTTCTGGATCGTGGATATAATTTGCGCAGGGGGTGATAGATTTTGAAAATACACATCAAGAACCAACTTAGCGGCAAAATCGAATTCTGCGCAGGGATGAAAGAGTACGAATTAGAGCCGGAACAAGAGGTAACTATTGAGGTTGAGGATGAAGACTGTGTTTACCTCGATACGTTCGAGGCCACCAATTAGGAGGCCTCTTTCTTTTTTATAAGTCGATATTCCACTTCACATCTCCCCATCTCCATGTCATTCTCCCAGTCGTAGTGTTTACAATTTCCACAATTTCGCTGTATCGTCGTTTCAAACGGTCGTGGTTCTAAGTTTCCCTTTGCTTCCCAGAAATCACACGTCCTGCTTTGCAACCTTTGCAACGAAACTCCTCCTTTCTATTATACCTGCCTGGCCCATTCTTCCCCAAACTCATCCTTGAACGTTCGCAAGCCTCCGCATCATTTCCCATACCTCTTCCCTCGTCGCCGGGTCTTCCGGCCTGGAGCCGTCGGATATGCCTTTCTCTACTACCCATTGCTGTGCTTTTTTCTGCCAGGTTTTCTCTTGTACACCTAGGAAGGCTAATATCCCGTCCGCAATTGCCCGTGCACACTTCTTCTGAAACTCTTCTGTTTCCAGCAGAGCCTCTTCCGTAGGATTTGAAATAAATCC
The DNA here is from genome assembly GCA_019314085.1 of Deltaproteobacteria bacterium. Next base: position 1,651 of record JAFCZZ010000032.1, read on the forward strand.
ACACTCTACCAGTACGGCCGGCATGTGGGTTAGTCTTAAAACTGCCAGGTGCGGCCTACCTACTATACCTCTATCAGCCAGACCAGTTTCTGTTGCAAGTTTACCTTGAACGATTTTCGCCAGCCTGTGACCTGGCGCACTGGTGGGAAAGTATAAGACTTCTACACCATGGGCATTTGAATTGGTTGCAGCATTGCAATGTATGCTAATAAATACATCTGAATTAGAAAGGTTTGCGAAGTTAGCGCGCTCATTGAGGCTTACAAATTTATCGCCGGCACGGGTGTAAACTACCATAACACCCGTATCGCCCAAGTATTTGCCAGTAAACTGGGTTATCTTTAAGGCAACATCAGCTTCGTGTAGACCGGAAGGGCCTATTGCTCCTGGGTCAGAACCGCCGTTAGTGACCAGCGTCGAGACATATTACGTGTCTTACAGCTGGCATTTTAGACCACCTCCTTACTTCCTCGCATCAACGTGACTCTCCCCAAGTATGTAAGCCACTATTGGCACAACAATGGCATAAATATCCTCAACAGACATATCTAAACCGCAGTAATGATTCAACAGCGGCACAATAACACCAATCAACGCCGCCCACCACTTGCGGGATTTCCATGCCGGTTTGCGTTTATCCATTCTTGCCCCTCCTCTCTACATTCTTGTTACTTCATATTCTTTTTTCCCTATACGCAGGGTCACAACTTTGTCGGCATATCGCAGAGTTACCTTATGTGCGTGCTCGTCCCACCCTATTTCTTTCACCCCAGCAAGATCGGCTAGGCTCCTCAACTCCACCATGGTACGCCCGTTCAGCAAAATCGGCGGTACGTCGAATTCTTTCTTGGCAGGGGGGATTTTAGGCGTTAGTGGCTTTTCAAATTCGACGGCCCACGCCTCCATAAGCGCAGACACACCACCCAGGTCGTCAAACCTGTATTTAGCATAGTGTTCGCACATGCGGTAGAAGCCGTCGAAGCCCCAGCCCCGTCCCCAACTATTGGGCCCTATATTAAAATTAACAAAGATTTGCCCTTTTTCCTGGTGCTTCATATTTTTGTCATAAGCTAACTGCATAGTGGCGTGGCCACCAGCTATAATGCCTTCCGGCTGGACAATCCATCCGTCGGCCCAGTTAGTCCAGGTCACAATAGACCCTATTAGCACCATCTTGCCGGAGGCTATAGCTTGCTGTATTTCGTTCAAAGTATCAACGTTTAAACGCGCATACGCTTTAATCTTATACTTTTCAGCTTCTCTGTACATTGCGTCCGTAAACTTAGGCTTCGTGTTGCCGGGCAGAGTGGGGCATAAGGCTTCAGGACACATGCCCACCTTGCGCATGACTTGCAGTACCGCCCTTAATGTCGTCCCGTCCCGCCCCGGCAGGCCGTCAATCTCCTTTGCTTGCCAGTAAATCCACGCCGGGCTGAACCCGCCTATAGGCAGCTTACCCATGCTCCAGAAGTACGAATTAGCTGTCCCTGCCCCTGCATACCCGCCGCAGTAAGGGTTCTTATGTTGGTCCATCACAAACGGGAAGTGGTGTTCTAGAGTAGCTGCTTCTGGTATTTCTACAGAGGGTTCGGTTATCGCTTTAAGTGGCCAGTCTCTTTCATCTGGAAGGGAAGGCTTTATATGCCAGTCTTTCATCTTGGTATTGACAAGCTTTTCCCAGTCCATTGTGTCACCTCCCCAAACTCATATTTACCAGCAGTAAAACAAGCGACACTATTACACTGCCTAAAAGCCCTACAAGCCACTGCTGAATTCTATCTATCTTTGCTTCCAACCGCTCAAGGTTTCCATTTTGTTTTTCCTGCCGTTCCTTTAGAGAATCGGTTTCCGCTTCCAGCGTCGCCACCCGCTCGACCAGTTCAGTCAACAGAACCACCTCTCTTGTTAAATTTGCATGGTTACTGCACGGCCTGTTGCCATACGGTAACCAAAGTTATTTATTTGCAGCACCTGCTTTTTTAAGGGCTATTTCTGCGATTTTAGCTATGCGCCTGTCAATCCGGTCGAACATTTTCTTCTTCTGCTCCGGTGTGTACCTGTCCAACGCCTGGATTTCCCTTTTGGCCGCAAAATCCTTGTATAAAACGTTTCTTACTCTTCGCAGATATTTCAAGCGAAGCATATCTTTTCTTTCATCAGCAGTTAACTTCCTGCCTTTTTTTAATTCTTCTTTAAGCCAGCGCTCCTTTCCTTCCAATTCTTCAACGTAATCGAAAAACCTGTTTACCTGCTCTCTGCCCACGTTCACTTCGCGGACGCCCAAAGCCCGCTTTACGCTGTAGGGACCTTTGAACAGCCACTCGAAGCCTTTCTGCGGTTCCAGCTCCCTCGCCGCCCGCACGTACTGAGCGTAAGGAGCGAACCACTGCTGCAATATATAGTTTCTACGCCTTCTTTTATCCTCCGGGGTTCCCTTTAACCTTTCGGGCACGATAGGGGCCCCGGTAAACGTGTTCTTGTTCATCGCCGCTTCAATAGGCGCTTTAAAGAACGGGTTAAATAACTGCCAGGATTCTTCAGGTACTGCCCCTACCGCATTTTTAGCCAGCTCCAGCGCCGCTTCGTCAATGGTTTTCTTTCCCGAAGTAACCTGCCGGGCCAAGTCAGGCACTATCTCCAAACCGAGTATTTGAGCAGCTAAATCAGCAGGGGTTTGGAAAGCGACGATAACCGGCCTGCCGTCCGGCGTCTTATAACCCGTTATCAAGTGCGGCATGACCCGGTAATAAAGCGGCAGCTTTTCTTCCGTATCTTCGAATTTGCTCCAGTTCCACAGGCACATGGCGGCGAACGGCACCACGAATTTAATTACCGCGTCGCTGGGATTGCGGGTCGCATAGCTTATCCAGTTCTGGAAGTTCCCTGCGTAGAACGTCATAAACGGGAAGAGTATATCGCGCAATACTTCTCTCTGCTCGCTGGTAAGTTTGCCGTAGTCAACGGCAAATTCACGGGCTACCTTGCCGGCTATTTCTTCTTTGGTCATGCCCGCAGACGCTAACTTTTTAGCGTTAAACATCTTGACCTGCGGCATTTGGCCCTTGTCGATGCGGTGCAGGTCGGCTATCAGCTTGGCCAGCCTGGGGGTAAGTTCCCGCCTCTCCGACCACAGACTGTAACGCTCAAATGGATTAATTTTGCGCCCGATGTAGCGCTGCGGCTCCAGTTTCGCCAGGTGGGGGTCGTAGGGCAGACCGCCCCGCCTGGTCATCAGACCGGCTTCCAACACCCTCGTATCTTCTGCTAATTGAATTAACCGCTTAAATTCGGGACCGATAACATTCTTCTGCCACTGGGCGGTTGCCTTCCAGCCCTGGGCAAGGTAGAGCAGCGCCCTTGGGTCCTCGCGGTAGAGGTTCATAACGTCGCCGATGAAGTTCATGGTTTGAAACGGCAAACCTGCGCCCAGCGGCCCCAGGACCCAACCCTTCCACCAGCGCGTGGCGTCACGGACGGCCATGAAAAGATGGCTCTTTAAATTAGGCTCCCTTAGCCTGAGCAACCGCAGAGCAATTTCTTCCGGCAGCAGGTAGGTTTTTTTGTACCTGCCGATAGCCGGTTTGGTTTTGAGGGCTTCTTTCATCCTTTCTGCAGCCTCTTCCGGCAACAGCTTTTCGGCAGCAATTTCTTCCGCAATATCTAAAGCTACCTTTTCTTCTACGGAGGAATCGGGATAAATCTGCCTCCCCGGGTTGTACTGCCAGGCAAGGCAGCGTTCACCGTTAATATCATCGTATAGCCGTCCTGGAATCAGCTTGCCTATCTTCTTCTTTTCTTCTTCTGAAAGTTCGGGCCATTTATCGTACCTCTCGGCGATCTTTTCGGCGAAATCGTCGGTAGCGTTGTCGATGAAAACCTTCATTAAATGCTTCATCGTAACGCCTGTGTAATCGGTGTCAATATCCCTTACGCTACCTTTGCGCTCCTGGAGGTAGTACCGGTAAGGTGTTTTAAACCTCCTGGCGATAGCCGGGAAGCGACGGTCGAAGTCGCGGACGTAATCCATTATCCTGTGCGGGAAGTAATGTTTCCGCCCTTCCGCTTCTTCGGGCACTTTGCCGCGTGCTTTGAGTTCCTCCCAAACTGCCTTCATCAGCCTGTCGTGCGCTTCCAGGGCAAGCCGTATGTTCTGGTTTAACCTCGGTTCCAGTTCTTTAATTGCCCGCTCAACCTGCTCAAGAGTGATTTTGCGCGGGGCTATTTCCTCGTTTTCCAGGCCCTCCTTCAAGTCCCGGAGAACAACCATGCGCCTGAATAGCTCAAATTCCTTCGGACTTTCCAGGTGCCCTAGCACCCCCCGCATAGCGTTTAAACCCCACACCTGGGCGTCGCGGGCCACACCCTGGAATTTTCTCAAATCGTCCACAAACTGCGGGAAATCCTTTAACCGCCACTCATAGACAAAAACGTCTTTAAGCATGTCGCCTATACCTTTAACGACTGCCTTTGCGTGCTCTTTTAAATAGCGGGGCATCCCCCAGGCGTTTAAAACGACCTCCACTTCAGGGTCGGACAGCTTTACTTCGTTTTTGCTCCTGATTTTATCAATGATGTTGGCTGCAATGTAAGCGCCTTTGTACTTTTCCTGCATTTCGAGTTTAGGAGCGACTTCCTGGTTTAACTCTTTGATGGTCTGTTTGATTTTGTCTGCGGCTTTTTCTTCCGATTCGGTTTCTTTAATTTCTGCCTTTTTTAAAATGTCGGTGACCTCTTCCGCCGTTATCTGCTCAGCTTCTCCGTTTTTAACAATAACAAAACGGCGCCCGTTGTACGGCTCATTTATTTCATATATCTTACTTTCTTCCAACTTGAAAGAAGTGGTTCCGGTTTTCCCGCTTGAACTCCAGTCTTTTTGGTGAATAGAAACAAACTTCCTTCTAAGTTTATACTTTGGGTCAGTGCCGGTTATCTCAGCAACCCACTCCCTGCCGCCGCTTGGCTGGTGATTGATTTTTACAACTACTTTTTCCGGCGGTTTCGTTTTGGGCGTTTCTGCAGTTTTTTCTTCTGCGAACGCTTGCCCTGCGAGCGTTTCCGCTTTCCCGGTTTCAGTTTCTGCCGGAGCAACCACATCAACAATCGGCCGATACTTGATTACATTGTCAAGCACTTCAACGGCCTTCTCACCGGTAGGAATAAAGAACCGGGTTTCGTAATTAATGCGCTCGGGAAATACTCCTTCTGATTGCAGCTGATCCATGTGCGCATATAAATCTTTGCCAATAAGTTCTATCCGGTACTCGCCGGAAACCCGGCGCCGGACAATCCTCCATCCATTTGCCAGGTATGCTGCGTAACCTTCCTGTAAAACCTTATCCGCAATTTGATCCGTGCTCAATTCCTGCTTTTCTTTTTCCGCTCCCAGCTTCCTTAACGTAATATCAAGCGCGCGCTCAGGAATTGTGCGGCCTAACAGCACCCTGCCGTCGTCGGTTTTTACCCGGATTACCCGGACATGACCTTCCGGAAGCCTGTCCCAAATAGGAAGCAAAATTCCCGTGATTAAATGCACCTTTTTTGTTTGATATTCCGGCGCTTCCTTAACGGCTTTATCCCACAGTTTCCTCGCTTCTTCTCTGGTTAAATTTTTCCAATTTCCTTGTTTAAACTGATCTTCGGTAACAACATCAACCCTATCCGGACCGTGCAAGCGGTAGGTGTTAACAACGTTGCCGCTCTCAAGCGTTTTCTGCCTCCATTTGCGGACAGCATACACCTTTCCGCTACGGGTATTCTGATAAAACCCGATCAGATTGTCCAGTCCGCTCGCTTCTTTAAAAGTAGTTGGATAGTTTTTATACGCCGCTTCTAGTTCGACGTATTTAGTTTCAGCGCCCGACTTTTCATCAGTATATACCGTTGTTTCTTTAACAACCTTTACTTTATCTGCGCGAAAGGTTTCAAGCCCGACGTCCAGCGTTCCGCTTGCAATGGCAGCCTCTACCGCTTCATCTAACCGGCTTGAAAAGGCGTCAAAGACGCGGTTCTGTAAGGAAGATTCAAGCGATAAAAGCCGGTTGAGAAATTTTGTAATATCCCGCACTTCTGGAACTTCTTTTAAATTGCCGCGTTCATCAATGAGGCTAGCCAGCCCCATTTTACCCAGCACTTCCTGCGCGTTTAAGTCAGGAATCTGATTTCCAGTCAGGTCCTCATAAAATTGCTGAAGCGCATCTTTAGTCAGGTTGCTCTCCAAATTATCTTTTTCGCTGAACAACCCTTGGCTCGCCTGGCGCTGTCCCTTTGTCAGCGCCCCCAGCTGGTCCAGCTTGCGGGCTATCGAAGAGATAAACCGCTTCTGCCCCTTCAGGTTAGTTGTAACAAGGACGTAATGAGGCGCGCTCGCTTCGTTGGACCGGTGCGTGCGCCCAAAGCCCTGAACCGCATTATCCGCTCTCCACCCGGGCTGAATCAGGTAATGAATCCGGCGGCGCTGGTTTTTCTTTGTCAGGTCTGCGTGGTAACTCCTGCCGGTGCCGCCCGCGTCGGAAAAGATAAGTATTTGCTTTTTATCGTCCATAAATGCCGTTGCGTCAGCCGCCGCGTGTCTTGGCGTGCGGTTTTCCAGCTTGGGCTTTACGCGCCCAAATTCATCTTTAACCCAAACAATACGGCGCGTGCGACCGGTAACTTCGGCTACATTATCCACTCCAAACGTATTCAACACAATCTCAAGAGGGCCATCCGGCACTTTTACGGCCCCCAGCTTGGTCATAAGCTCTTCTTTCATAGCCAGCGCTTCCCGGTTATGTACCGGGTTGCCGTGGCTGTCAAGCACCTGCCTAGACCGCGTGTTACCATCCTGATCGGTATATTTTTCGTACTGCTGCGTCGGAAAGCTCTTGTCTAAATACTGCATCAATACATCGCGGGGAGTTAAATCAATGTCCTCCAGGTCAATGCCTTCTTCGGTCTTAGCCCGCTGCGAAAGCCGCCGGTTTTGTATTGCTTCATTGGTGTTCACCAATTGCATGACTACCGCATTGCCGTCCGCCAGATCTTTCTTAACCTGCTCAATCACCGAAGGCATCTGCATCGACGTAACAATTTGATTAAAAAACCGCTGGTGCGCTCCCCAAAACTGGCTGTAAGCCTGTCCTTTGTTGTGGCTCAAATTTTGCCCTGTTGCTTCTAGCGCTGTATGTAAGTTCTGTAAAACAATCTGCCACGCCTTTGCTATCGTATCGTAAATCTCGGTCTGTTCCCGAGTTAATTTGTGCTCCAGCGTACCGTAAGTTACGCCAGTAAAATCAAGGTTGCGGGCTAAGTAAGCGCCCATAGCCTTCATATCCCTGGCAACCAACTCCATAGCCGCCAACCCACCAGCCTGAACTTTGTTGACGAAATCCGCTTTATTAGCAAAAGGAGTGCCTTTCCCCCATAACCCAAGGCGCTCTGCGTAGGCCAGGTTGTAAACTTCTGTTGCCCCAGTGGCAGAAGCGTAAACAATGCGCGCCTTAGGCAGCCGCTTTTGAAGTTCCACTCCGGCTAGTGCTGCGACCGAAGGCTTGGTCATCCCCCGCTTGCCTTTTGCAGGCAAGGAGTTTCGCATCTGGTGAGCTTCATCAAAAGCAATTACGCCGTCAAAATCTTCTCCAAGCCACTCTATAATCTGGTCTATATTCGCCTTCTGCCCTTTCTTGACGGCTACTTTTCCCCTGCCGGACACCTCAAGCCCCCGCTTGAGGGTGTCGTAAGTAGTGAACAATACGCCTTCTTTTTGTTTAATCGGCGTGCCTCGTTTAATTTTCCCAAAGTCGAAAATTAGCTGAGGATCGCCGCCGATGTCGCTAAAGTCGCGCTTCGCGTCTTCAAACAAAGGAGCGTTTTTACTGATCCAAACTGCCTTTTCCCTTCCCCGCCTCATATTATCCAGTATAATGCCAGCTAATTCACGTCCCTTGCCAGTGCCAGTACCATCACCAATGAAAAAGCCTTTCCTTTGGCCGTCAGGAAGGGTCTGCTGGTGAAGTTGACCAGCATACACAACGGCTTCCAACTGAGCATTAGACAGCTTACCCTGCTCTATAACCTCTTTCGGCAGGTTCGGCGCGTAAGTGGGATCAGGCGGCTCCACAGCTGCCATGGCGGCGCTCTGCGCTAAATTGGTGGGATGGGGTTTAGCCCCTGGGATTTTTAGTTTCTGCGGTTGGTACGGAGTATATACCGCATCGGTTAATTCTTCTTCTGTTCGCGGTGTTTCCACCGCCTCAACCTTTAATCCCGCAGGCTGTTCGGCGGTTCGTCCGCCTCCAGCGCTGCCTGCAGGTTCTCCGCCAGGTACTGCGCCGCGTCCTCCGGCGACTTCAGCCTCGCCAGCACCTTCAGGTCTACCCACGGATCGTCTTCCGGGAAGTCTGTCGGCCCGTTCTTCAGGAGTAGGTCCATGATCTTCTCTGGATGGCTCAAGTACATTAGTTTTCTCACCAGCTCCAGGAAGTCCAACCTCGCCTGCTTCTGCCAATCCGGGTGCGGGCTCTCCAGTCCGGTCTTCAGGTCGTTCAGCTCGTTCACCGACACGACTTCTTCCACCAGCCCCCACTCGATCAGCTGGTACGCGTACAGGAGACCCGGGTCCGGGGCCTCTCCCGCCTTCTTGAGGAATTTCCTGGCCAGTTGGTTCAGCGGGTGCCGGTTCAGCTGGAGTGCTTTCTCGTACGCTTGTACCACGGTCATTCTTAACCACCTCCAACATCGGTAATATATCTTCCAGTTCAGTTACTTTGCCTGTAATTGTGCCGCCTTCCGGCGTCGGCCCAGTTTTATCAATAACCGCAAGCTGCACATCAAAGCTGGTGCCGTATTTTGCGTAGTTTTTGCCGTCAATGCCAATATTGGCGCGAACATTGTATTCTTTCTTAATTTTTCCCCACCAATCCCGGAAGGTGGGAGCATTGTCAGCCATTCCCCTGCCGACGATTGCCACCAGGCGTCCGCCGGGTTCAAGGCGTTTCAGCGCCTGCTCGATGTGGGGTATCGCGTTCTTGGTGCTTGTCTTCCCCTTTAGACGGCCAGCTGTAGATGAAAACGGAGGGTTCATCAATACAACAGTCGGCTTGACATCGTCAGGCAAGATATTAGCCAACTGTTCCGCGTTCTCGGTAAATACGCGGTCAAAGCCGAGTTCTTTAAGTAAAGCTGCCCGTCGTGGAGACAATTCGTTGGCAATAACCTTAGCTCCTGCGGTTTTTCCGAAAACCGCTAGCCCACCTACACCAGCGCTGGGCTCCAAAACGGTATCTTTATTGGTGATATTGGCCGTCCATGCTGCCACATACGCCAGATTCGGCGGGGTGGAAAACTGTTGAAACTCATCCATTTCCTGCGTACGTTTGGTCTGCGTCGGCAGCTTTTCAAGAATTTCTTTGCGGATGTTTTCGATGTTTCGCTTGGCGGTCTCAACGCTGACAAGTGGGCCAACACTCTTCTTATGCTCCAACAAATACTGGTTCACACCCAACTCCATTGCATCATAGGCATCTTTAGGCGTAAACTTGCCCTCTGCCTGCGTTCCACCATAGGTTTTTTCGGCAACTTTAAACAACTGATCGGAGGTAAACGATTCCCCGCGTTTGAGTTTTTGAGTTACAAAACTGGTAATCGTATCGGTAGTTTTTTCCTTACGCGCTTCAGGCGCTTCCTCTTTTGGAGTTTCAGGTTCTTTATCGCCAGCCTTTTTCTTAGATTTGAACCCCTTAAGGGTCCTAATCCTGGCGTCTATACCCCTACCGAGATCGTATTC
>JAFCZZ010000032.1:11424-20997 GCA_019314085.1 Deltaproteobacteria bacterium
ATAAATCCCTTCTTGCAATCTTTTTTCTAATTCATGGTAACGTTTGGCTGTAGGTGTATTAGGATTGCTTAACCCTGGTATATAACGTTGTTTTAGCTCTTTTAACTCTTTTTCTGCTTTTTCGGTAGCGTTCCGATCTTTTCTTTTTACAGCTTCTACTCTTGCCCCTTCGGATAGTCGAGCCCTAAGAAATTCCCCGCGGGTCATTACCCCATATTTTTCGCCAAAATTTACTTTAGTATCAAGTATTTCCTGGCGTCGCGCTTCTGCCGCTTTAACAACAGACTTTTCCTTTTCTAATGTAGAAATTTTTTCTCTTTCAATTTTTGTTGGTTCGGTTTCGGTAGCGGGTTTTATTTCTTCTGTTGCCTTTGGTGCTTTCCGCAAAGTAGGATTTTCTGGCCCAACAATCAATATCTGTTTTGTCGGCGCTTCAGTCTCAACCTTCAACTTGCCGCCGGCAGTTATTTCCTGTACTGTACCAGTAAGTGTCTCCCCCATAGTATTTTTCCAAGTAATTCGATCGCTAGGAGAGAATTGGGGTATTTTCTTCGCTTCTTCTTTTGTTTTGCCAAATGGTTTCGCTTCGGTCTTTACTGCCAAATCAGGGTAATCCTTCAGCACTTCCGGAGGCACAGGTTTGCCTTCGGCGAGAGCTTGTTTCACTTTTTCACGATGCGCGTTTTTAATTTGAGATTGAAATTCAATCGTATCAACCATCCCGCGTAAGCCTTCATCTGTGTTCCTGCGGGCCTGTTCAATCCACTCTTCTTGCATCATCTGCCACGGCTCCTTTGCCGCAGTCTCAACAGGCGGTTTCACCTCGGTTTTCGGCACCATCGCAGGCTTAACCTCTTTTTTGACGAGCAAGTTCTCCGCTAACGCCAGCGCCCTCGTCGGGGTAACGTTATAATTCTCCACAAGGAAGTTCCTAATGTAAGATTTTGCTTTATCGGAAGGCATAGTTTCAGCTACACCTCTCAATGCAGCAGCAGTGTCTTTGCTCAGGTTGTTTAAGGTGAAAAGTTTGGGCTTCTTCTGTTGTTCTTTTGCGGCGGCAACGCGCTGCGGTTTTTCGGGCGCAGCTTCCAACGGCCTCCGCAATCTTACAGGTCTGGCTTCGGGCGCTTTAATCGCCGGTTGCCATTCCCCAGGAGTTGCTTCCGGCGCTTCGGGCAATTCCTCAGCCATTGGCTTCAACGCTGCGCGGCCGCCCAAGAGGCTCATCATCGCCCCGAAAGCAGCCAGCTTGGCAGCTTCCTCGGCGGTTTGCCCAACCGTCGGCCTCTGTTCAGGAGGAGCAAACGGCAGTTGCCCGGCAGCGCCGCCGATGCCGAAACCAGCGCCCCTCGCTGCGTGTTCAACTGCAGCCGGCGTTTTAGGCAACACGCGCCTTAACGCTTCTCCCGCTAACCCCGCTCCAGCTTCACCAGCGCCGAAAGTAGCCATCGTTGCAGGCAGTCCTTTTAAGCCGGGTTTGTACCCTTCAGGCAAAGCAGCCTGCTCCATGCCCCAGTAAGCGGCGCCGGCGCCGGCTCCCCGCCCTGCGGTGCGCACAAGTTGAGGCAATCTTTCCATAGCTCTTGCGGCGGCAGGGGCCAGCCTGCCCGCCAGCCTGGTTGCCAGGCCAGCAGCAGATTGAGCGCCGCTGAAAGGCGCGACCATACCGGTCATGCCCAGTATTTCGGAAGCAACTTCCCCGGCCTTTGTTCCTGTTTCGGTTTTCTCCACGCCGTAGGCTTCCCTGGGTGTGAAGAACATAGTGTCTACGGCTATTTCAGCGCCCCTGCGCAGGACTTTGCCCACTTCGGTTTTCGGTTCGGGAGTTTTTAACCTGCGCTGAATTTCGGCCAGATCTTCGGGCTTTGAGGGATCTAACTGGTAAGGAGCAACCTTTTCGTGCAGTTTTTTAAAGAAAGACGTGCCGCCAAAGGGCAGTACGCCGCCTAACCGCCTGTCAAGCCTCTGCCACCAGCTTTCTTTCGGCTGCTGTTGCGGTTCTTTTGGCGCAGGCGCTTCCGAAAGAGATGGTGTTTCAGCCTGCCGTCTTTTCGCCGCTCTTTCTAAAATCTTCTGTCTTGTTCTTTCCCCAATGGATTGTATTTCCCTGATTTTTTCAGAAATATCCTGCTGCGGCTGCGAAACTACCTGCGGCGAAGGTTTAGCAACGGGTAAATTTTTGACTCTGGACATTACTTTGTTTACGTAACTTTGAACTTCTCTGTAAGGAGGAACGCTGCCGTATTTTTTAACCGCCCCCGGGCCGGCATTGTAGGCGGCCAGAGCAAGAGGTACGCTCCCGAAAGTATCTAACTGTTGCTTTAAATATTTAATTCCGCCTTCGATGTTTTGCGCGGGGTCGTAAGGGTCAACGCCTAAAGATTTAGCCGTACCGGGCATCAATTGAAAAATGCCGATTGCGCCGGCAGGAGACTTCGCCTTTGGGCTGAACCCGCTTTCTGCCTCGGCAACAGCTAAAGCAAGTTCAGGATCAACGCCGTATTTTTTTGCCATCAAGGTTATGTAAGGTTTGTAGTAATTCATATATCACACCTTCCTCAGCGCTCAAACGCCGGACTTCTTCCTTTTTTTTTCTGCGTGCGGCGCTACCGCGCCGTAGAAGTTTTAAACATCCCCGCTTCTTCCAGCCACGTTCTCAGGGGAGAAGGACTGCCGGGCACGAAAGAGCCGCCCCAGGGTTCTCCTTCTTCATAATTTTCCTCCCGTCTTTTTTGCTCGTTTTGCAATCTTTTAACCAAATCGTTGTACGCTTTTTCTCCGATCAAAGGTATGATATAACCTGCATATCTTCTCAAGTCAGCTAAATAATCTTTCGGCGAGTAATACTGCGAGCCGAGCTGTTCAAATTGACCTGCATACGCCTTTCTTATCGCTTCATCGCCAGTTCCGGTATCGGGTTTATAATACGGCTTGTTTATGTTGTATTCATACTGTGCCCGCTTGTAGGGCCATTCAGTTACCCATCTGGTTTGCTGTAATTGCTGGCCTACAGTCGGGTACTGGTAGGGTAGCAACTCAGACGGCTTCGGCCCCATCGTCCAGGGAGCATAGAATTTTTCCCTTTCCCACGCCTGTTTTGCGGCTTCCTGCCTTGCCCGCGCCAGCGTATCAACCACATCTGACGCTGTCTGCTGTTCCACTATCCGCTCGGCAGTTGTTTTCGTTCCAGAAGGATACGGTAAACTCCTAAGCACCTGCAGTCCATACGTTAGCGGGTCAAAAGCCCCCGATTCATTAACTCTTCCTGCTGCCTGTTGAGCAGCGTTTCTCAACGCTGCTACGGAGCGGTATAAATCAGCAGGGCTGGCGTTAAAGCCAAACCTGCCGCCTAACCTGTTGATTTTTTCCATCATCCTTTGAGCCTGCAACATGCCTTTTATATTGCCAGCTTGAGCTGCCTTTTGATAATCCTCCTTGGCCCATTCAAGCGCCTGCGACATGCTTGGCAACTGGCTTAAAGGTAGCATTTTCAACACCTACCTCTTGTAAACGTAAATCTGTTTCGTCTGCGGGTCCCATTTAACTTCATAGTCCCATTCGCGCAAAACCTGCCTAACTGGAGCGTAGAACGTACCGTTCTTCACAAACGCGCCATCAAGACCTTCTCGATACCCGCTTCCATGGCTGCCCTTCTTAATGTGAACCAAAACTTTTCCAGCGCTATTCTTTTTCCAATCCACTTTGCCGCCAAAAATCCTAGCAATATCTCGAATAGGAGCATAGGCAGTACCATTTACGATTTTAACATCCCCTTGCTTAAATGTATGGACTGGCGTGCCTGCGCCCCCGGAAGTTGCGCCGGCTTGTCCACCGGAAGTTGCGCCGGCTTGTCGTTGACTTACCCAGTTTACATAATCATTAACGTCTTGCGCTTCATCTGGTGGCAGCCCAAATCTTTCAACAACATCTTTTACCCAATCCATTGCGCTTATTTTACTTGCAGCTTCCTCGGCCTTTGTCATCTGTTCGTAGGGCAACTGTGCCAATTCCTTTTCCTGCGCTAATTGTTGTGCTGCCAACGTGGGAGCGCCGCCGTAAGTGCCTGTTAATTCAGCCTCGCGCAGGGCTTTCTCGTTAGCGAGCTGCTGCGCTTTGATAGCTATGTCGGCCAAGTTCTGCGTAGCCTGCATTACGCTCTCCCAGTCGCCCATCGCTGTGGCGTGCGCCATATCGCGGAGTTCTGCCAAGCGGCTGGCCTCTAAAAGCCCTGCTTTTTCGGCCAACTGTTGTTCCTGCGCCGCCGTCTGAGTTTCTGCTAAAGCGAGTTTATCTGCTATGTCGGCTAGCCTTGCTGCTTTTTCCGCCTGGGTTTGCGTAAATTGCTCCACAACCGGCCTCTGCAGCTTCTCGGTGAGCCACTCGACAGCTCCGGAACGCCCGCCGCCCCTGGCGATGGCGCTTTCCAAGGCATCAGCCGCAGCTTCCTGCATCAACCTGCGGGTAGTTTCTTCTGAACCCGCGTAGGCCGCTTCTGTGGACCGCTTCTGCGCGCCGTAAGCCTGTCTAGTTTGCTCCAACGTTCTTTGCAAAGCCTGCTGCTGCGGGTTTATTTGCAGCTCTGCCCACTGCCGAGCGCGCTTGGCTAACTCGGTTTCTGACGGCTGAGCGTACTCCGGGGCAGAAGCCAGCACGTTTTGCAACTCTTGTTCGTAAGGAAAACCCGCTCCCAAATTTTTATAACGCGGTGCGGAAGACCGATAGTTTGTCCCCGGTTGCGAACTTCCGTAGAACCGCAGAGGAAATCTTTGAGCCATCTTCTCCATTGTTCCTCCTTTCATATTGCGCGCGGAAACAGGTTTGCGCACACCCGGAGTTATCGGCGGAGCGTTTAAAAAAGGAGAAGCTACTCTTTTATTGGCAAGATCATAAGTGTAAAAATTCGGGTCTATTCTGTCCAGCTCTTTCGCGGCATCGAGTATAGAGTCAGCAACCTTAGGGTGTATGCGATCCATGCCGAGACTGCTGGTTGTGCTGAAAGTACCCAGGCTCCTGCCAGTACGGTTGTAAGTTACGCTGTACCGGCCGGGAGAAACTTTCTTAACTGTAACGTCTGCGTACCTTGACAGGGTTTGTGGGTCCGGCCACGACTCCACGGGCGAAATATACGCAAGAGCGCCGAACCTCTTACTGCCGTATTTCCTTACGTTTTCAGGCGTTAGAGGCGTCAACCACGCTTCCACGCTTTATCACCTGCCTGATACTATTTAGCTCCTTTACTGCCGTTTGCAACTCCTTCTCCAAACGCTCTACTCGTTGTTCAATAGTTTCCTTGCGCTCAATTTTTATTTTAAGTGGAAGCACTATCAACCACCTCAATTTCTGTTTCAAACGGCAAATAACCGTAACCCTCAATTTTTGTTTCTATTTTTGTGGGATCAGGGCAATCTATCTCAACCTCAATTATTCCATCGTCAGCCTTAACGTCATAAACTTTTCCATCTATACTAATTTTAAAAAGTGAATTTTCCATAGTGATATGGTTATCTTTATAATCATAACAGCGAAACTGCAAAACAAAAGTGCCAACAACGCAAGGCAAAGGAGTTTCAAGTTTAATACATTTATCAATAAAATAAGGCAAAAAAGTTAAACGTATATTATCTGGAAGATTATGGCGGTCTTTACCAAACACATCATAAACCAGCACATCTGAATCTAATGTTGCCAAAACTTTTCTGCTTTCCGCATCATATTGGTTATGAAAAAACATGCGTTGCACAAATATCCTCCTTACACGTGTGCAGTAATTATAGTTCCAACGAGACCATTCTGTCCATTTTGTCCTGAATCTCCATTTCGATAACCACTACCACCACTACCACCGCTTCCACCACTACCACCGTTGACTTGTATTGTGCCATTAACAGTACAAGTACCACGATAAGCAAATACAACTACACCGCCGCCACCACCACCTTGACCGCCGCCACCACCACCGCCGCCCCAGCCATTCCAGCCACTATCGTCACCATTACCACCACTTCCACCGCTAGCGCCATTAGATGCATTTGCATATATTCTTCCTGTACTACCTACTGTTATATTTCCTCTTGCAACTATAACTATCGTTCCTCCGCCTACCGCGTTACTTGCGCCTCCGTTACTGCCATTAGAGTCACCAATTCCCCCTTCACCACCATTAAATCCTGCGCCGCCGCCTCCACCGCCGCCTTCATGTTCACGAAAATCATCCTCATATCCACTGCTGCCTCCACCGCCGCCTGCGAAATTGCCACCATTGCCACCAGGATCTCCATAGCTGCCGCCACTTCCACCAGCGCCTACTTCCCAATCCAAAGCAGTATTGCCGCCATTGCCTCCCTTACCTCCGCAGCAGGTAGCAGCCCAACCGCCGCCGCCACCACCACCACCACCAGCACCGCCATAGCCCCCGCCAAACCAAGTGCCAGGACTACCATAGCTTCCTGTGCCACCCTCTGAAAATGGAGAGTTGTCCCCAGCTCCTCCCTTACCACCATTCCCACCATTGCCGCCGTAACCACCAGGAGGCACTTCAAGCGTATATACTCCCACAGGAATTTGCAATACACGTTGTACAGAATTAGTCTTAGATACCTTAGCGCCTCTACTGTTCATGTTAATCGTTCCATTAATCACTACGTCGCCTTGACAAAAGATAAATAATCCCCTACATCGTTTATCAACAGTAAGTGTATGACCAGCATTCAAAGTAAAAGACTTATACTGTTTTACAATACTAGAAGCGTCTTCCGTTCCGACATAAAATGTAACATTTCCAGAACTATTAAAAACACCACCAGAACCATCACCAAAACCATCAAGTATAGTATTTACTGTAAAAGCGTTCTTGTCTAAAACTAGGGCGTCTGCCTCGATTTTGCCGTTAATTATACGTAAGCCATATTTGCCTGATTCATATTGCCCAAGATGACAACGCAAATCATTATAACTGTCATAAACTTTGAAACCATCATATTGCATTTTGCAATAACTTGGAAGATTATGAGGACTTTCTTCCTTCTGGTGCATTTGTAAAGCTGAATTGCCCTGTTGAACATTTCCACCTTTAATTTGTACAGTAGTTTCACACCAAGCATCTATATCGCTATCTTCGTCTCCAGAATACATTTCTATTCCATTGCCTTCGCCTATGCCTGGTATCCCCACTAAAATGTAAGCACTTCTGTACTTAAAGTCAGGACTTCCAAAAACAGCCTTAGAAGCTCCACAACGATACATAGCTTCGGGAAGTCCATTAGAAAGCCTATTATCCCTCGGTTCGTCATACGCACAAACTATTACAATTTTTGAATTATCCAAAGCGTTTAACGCATCTGCCATTGCTTGAGCATTAGCAGAATCTCCAAAAACATCATACACAGTATGAGACTCAAAAGTATCTGTTGATCTATTATAAACCGAAACCATATATGAACGGCCAGGCTGTGCAATTAAAGAATTATCTCTTGCATTATAAATACCCGCTTCTATCGGATGAGACGTACAACTATTCCCTCTTGATACAATTCTAAACAAATGAGGTGAGTATTCTTCTGTATAACTTTTAGCATTACTCTCAGCAGTATCGGCTTTTGTCTGCGCCCCGGCCTGGGTCTCCAAGGACGAAGCCTGGCTACCTGCCACAATGCAATTGGCACCGATGCTTCCCGCCGTTATAGTTCCCATGTCGGAGCTGACAGCAGAAAGCTCACTCACATCTATTTTATCCGCCGTTACTGCACCGGCAGCTATCTTGTCACTAACCACGGCCCCTGCTGCTATCGCCCCTGCCCCTACAGCATCCGCTGCAATTTTATCGGCACTTACGGCTCCAGCCAGAATCTTTACGCCTGTTACTGAGTTGGCTGCCAATGCGTCAGCGAGGATACTTTCAGAAACAATGATGCCGCCGTCCACCACGGTAGCCTTCGGCACAGTTAAGTGCGTGCCGTTCTTGTTAAAGAAAACAAGGCAGTCGTCGTCCGTCAAAGCGGGCAAAGTATCTGAAGCCTGCAACACATATGGTTCGTCATAATCCCACCAAAGGTATTTTGCATTGGAATAACCGTCAGCTACGTCGTAACATATGCCACGGTATTTAACGCCGAGGTCTTGCCAGGTTATGTAGCCAAAATCGGGTGTATTGTCATAAACCTGGAAAGTACCGGTTTTGTCCCGCAGGGTCAAGTCAAAAGTTAGTTTACAGGTGGTATACTGGTCTTTTGGCAGCGGCTCCCCGCTCGCATACGCTACCGCTATCTCCTCATCCGTCCTAGCAATGTTGGAAATACGGAGGTCGTCGATGAGGGAGTTAAGTTGAAAAAAAGGAGAATTAATCCAATGCCCAATTCTAATACCACCATCTGCATTAGCAAAACTGTCTGGTAACGGTGCTGAAGTATTGCTAGCCACCACAGCGCCATCTACGAGAACTTTTGCTGTAGTGGTTGCCTTGTCCCATACCAACGCTACATAATGCCAGCCGGAAGACATTGCAAACCTTGGTATCCACGCAGTCCCACTGCCATCTGTAAACTTAGCGTGC
Source organism: Deltaproteobacteria bacterium (assembly GCA_019314085.1). Next base: position 19,973 of record JAFCZZ010000032.1, read on the forward strand.
CAATCGGTAGAATTAACATGATATTTCCCAAATCTGATTTGATTCGCTTCATTGGAATTAGTTACAACAAATGCCATTCGCCAGTCCGCTGCTGCAATGTGTACTTTCGGATCAACCTTTACCCGAAACTCCACCGTCCCCTCCTGCGGGTTCAGCACCCCTTCAGTTGGAATGGTCAAGGTTTCAGCAGAGCGGGTGCCGTCAATGAAGGAGGTGGCGTAGGGTTTTTGTTCTATTTGAGCATAGTCCGCATAGATTTTCGCTCCAAGATTTGTCTTATCGAAACCAATACGGAAACTACGCCATCGCCAATACGAGACATCGGGATACTCTTCAGAACTCGGTGCTTGTATAGTCCACGTTTTCTCAGTCCATGTATCACTAGTTCCTAGATGCCAATCTCTTGGCACATCATGGAGGAAATTTCCAGAAGAATCATAACCATACCAATGCCCCCATACAGCCACAGCGCCTGTTGTAACATTTTCTGTTTTATAGCGTATCTGCATGGTTACATAACCACCAGGCTGAACGTCTCCGGAAGGATTACCGTTAGCAACATAAACTCCATCCCAGCGATTGTTTGTAGTATCTCCATCAGTATCTTCGTAACAAAGCACCTTGCCTCCATACAAAGACTCTGCTGTCTCAACTATAGTCGCCGTTCCATAAGCAGAATACCAATTCCAACCAGTCAAATCAGTAAATACTGGATTCGCATTACCTTTGGTTTGTATGGTGTTTTCTGTCCCTTCCTCCACCATCACTGCCTGACTGAACTTGCCGGCTTCAAAGCGGGGAACGCCTGAGCGGATCTTCGTGCCGTCAGAAAGGTATGCAGTCGAATTACGAGAAAAACTAGCCGTTACAGACATTTAAGACAGCCCCCCAAAAATCAAAACAAAAGATGTGACGCAAGATTTAACTTCGTTTCAGCGATCTCGCCAGCGCCAATCTTCGGCCCTGTCACTTGTCCGTTGCCGATCTTGTCCGCTGTAACCGCGCTATTAGCTAAAGCGTTAGAG
>JAFCZZ010000329.1 GCA_019314085.1 Deltaproteobacteria bacterium
TCCATGTCACGCCACTCGCCAGGGACCGGACTGTCGTCATCGAGTATGGGACTCTGAATGATGTACGGCTTCTTTCTGTGCTGCTTTGCCATGATGCGTTTCTCCTTAGGCGTTGTTGGGGAATAACGGCTTCTCTGTGTTAGCTATGCGGTTCCTTGCGATGCGACAGTATTTTTCGTCGATGTCAATTCCGATGTACTTTCGCCCCATCTTCTTGGCGGCTACGCAGGTGGTGCCAGAGCCGCAGAAGGGGTCGAGAATAAGTCCGCCAGCTTCTAGAACAAGCCACGAACCGACGATGTCTGGTTTCGGCGACGGGTGTCCAAATCCGCGCTTCTTGGCGTGGGAGATTGCGTGATACTTGAGAACGTCTGGACTCAGCTTCCAAGTTCCGTAGGCAAGCACCGGCGTCCAATGGCTAAATCCGCCAGCCGTGGTCCGCGAATTCGCTGCTTCTCGATGCAGACAGAACACCCAGTCGGGGCGGGGATAGTCCCATTGGGTAGTCGGCCCAGTTGTGAAAATCATCTGTCCGCCAGACACCCTCATGGCGTCGGTAAACCAATCTGGAATGTTCGCGTCCCATTTCTCGCCTCGAAAATCCAACCCATACGGCGGGTCTGTCACCACAGCATCTACGCATCCATCCGGCATGTCCGCCATGACTTCCAGACAATCAGCGCAGACGATACACCCGTCCGATTCGCCGTTCAGAACTTTCTGGATCTCGGAGTTCATTATCCGATCTCGTCGGGGAAACGCTCGCCGTCTTCCGTGTACAGGTGGGCGCACTCCGGGCAGACGCCGAACTCGTTGACGCTCTTGACCTCGCCGCACTCGATGCACGTCGGCTTCGCAAGGCCTTCGTCGGTGTGCGTGTCGGGCGTGTCGGCGTCCGCCGGTAGTTTGTCTCCCGTCGCCCAGTCGAACAGCCCAGCCCCGAGCGCCCTCACGAGCGTGCGGAACTCGGCGAGCGTTCTTTCGCTGACCTTCTTGTGGTCGCCGAACAGCGACTCGCTCACCGCGTCTACGAATACCTTGTCGGGCACCCCCTCGCCACCGCGCTTCGTGTCGATGCGTTGCCATAGGTTGTCGATATCCGCTTCGCGCCCGCGCCATTCTGTTGCGTTTTCGTCCGATGCCTCTTTCGGCTCGTCATTGATGTTCGCCCTTCGGTCGTCCGGCTTCTTCTTCGGCGCGCCGTTTTCGTCGTACTCCATGTCCTGCGTGAACAGGTCGTTTACTACGGGGATCGTGTTGATGACCGCGGCCACAAGAGCGCGCTTGTCCGCCATCTTGATCGCCGAATTTTCCTGCATCCCCTTCTCGCTCACCTTGAATGCCCCCGTCCCCTGCCCGAGATAGTCTCCCGTCGTCGCATTGTGCAGCGTGCAGGTGCGGAAGAAGCACCCGGACTTGGATCCGTTCATTTCCCACGCATCCCGATCGGTCTTGTACTCCGGCCGGATGGGAAGCAAGTCCACGATGAGAAGGGCGCCCGCCTTGTATAGCGACGGCTTGGCCTTCCACTGGGAGGCGGGGACGACCATCGTCTTCCATGTATTCGAGTTGCGGTCCTTGTACTTCTGGATAATGTTGCCGTCCGCGTCATGCGTCGGCTTGCACCCGGGCGGATAGCCGTAGTGGACGCCCTCGATAAGATGCGAGCGCAGCCAGGCCCGGAAGTGGTCCCGGCGCTTGTCGTACTCGGCGAGGATGACTTCCTGTTTCTCGACGGCGACCAGCGGCATTCCGGAAGAGAAGTCCATTACGTTGTCGCCGAACTCCGGAGCAGCTTTCTCAATGCTCGTGTCCTTTGCCATTGCTCAAATCTCCTGTGCGGCGTAGGCGGGGATAACGGCTTCGAGCCTTTCGTCGGAATGCCCCGGCCATGTATCATTTACGATGCACCAGGCAATATGTTGCAACGCCGCGCGGTAGGCGTTCCTTCCAAGTTCCAGGAAGCCGAGCGGAGAAGATGTGCCGTCCTTCTCCATGAACCCGTCATGTCCGCCGACGATGTACGATAGGTGCGGGTGCTGGCTTTCGATGGCGATGAAGTCAAAAGGCATCGGCCGTTCGTGCGGATCGAAGTCCGCCAGCAGAAGCGAGCAGCAGTCCGTTATCATCGCAGACTGGACGTGATAGGCGTAGCGGTACATGTCCCGGCAGAACTGATACGGACGACGGCGGATCGTCGTCTTCGCATCCGCAGCCAAACTCGGCTTGAAGATGTCGATCCGCGTCTTGCACACCAGCCCGGACCCCGGATCAAGCCACTGGGCGGAGACTTCCATCTGCGCTCCGTCCAATATCTCCGACACCTTGGGATTTTCCCGGACCTTCGCGGCCATCGTCTTTGCCCGCGCCATATCATAGGCGGATACCCACGCCGCGTCGGGGAACTGCGCCTGCAGGGACTCCCAATACTTCCCGCGGCGGGCGAACTTCTTTCCCGTCTCCGGATTGATGTCGGGGAGAATGCGGAATCGCTCATCCAGAGTATCCGGTTCCAGCAAAGCCGCGTGTCCGACGCGACCGAATTCCTTTGAGACGGTTGACCTCTCTTCGGTCTTCCCTCGATCCGCGATGTAGTGCGCAGCGACCTGGCCTTGCGCCGCCAGACCCTTGATGGATGAATAGTTTATCCCCGGCCAAGCACGGTAGACTACCTCGGGAACGTTCAGCCACAAGCCCAATTCGTAGAACCTGGACGGATCGGAGTCTCCGTCAATGATGCGTTTCGTGCCCTTCCATTCAACGGGCGCAGTGCAAACCGGATTCTCCGTCGGCCTGCCTTCGTCGGCCAGTTCCTTCATGTCTGCACCCTCCCTGTTCCCTTGCAGTGCGGACATGTGTCATCGTCTTCGAGAATCCAACGCTTGTTACCCCACTTCCCGCCGTCGAATGGCTCGCTACCCCGCCGAATGACGTAGCGAGCCCCGGCGCTTAGATACTCCTCATCCGTCGCTGGCTTGCGAAACTCCCCCGTCAGCTTCATTCCTGTGGGGGGCTTGGGGCGGACGTGCACTTTGGCTTCGGCTTCGGTGACTTCATGCCATTCATGCTCGACGAACCAAGGGTACACTGTCGGACACTCACTACTTCCGTCCACATTAACAAGACGCCCGCCCCAGTTCTTGGCAAACTGGACGTAGGCCGTGTCGTTGTCGGA